>JALRFZ010000637.1 GCA_023253615.1 Verrucomicrobiales bacterium
TGAGCCCCTGTCAGGTCAGACCAGCCAGAGCAGCGCCTTTATCAAGGCCGCGACGATGCCGATCACACCCGCGACCATGGCGAAGGTGCTCATCACCCCGCCGCGGCGATGCGGCGAGAGCGAGAGCAGCGTGCCGAACGATCCGAAGAGGATCGCGAGAACGGCAAGCACGAGACCGAGGATCGCCCCCGACAGGAAACTGCCCACGGCGCAGACCACCGAGAGAACCGAAGCGATGCTGAAGATCGGGGAAGGACGGGAGGAGGGTGTTCCGCTCATGCAGGAATCGTCGCTCGAATCACGGACATCGCAAGGGCTGGAAGTGCGAACTTTTCGAGGCAGTGCGTCGAAACCAGATTTGAAAGAATCTGGAGAATGGGGTCGGGGCGGACCATCGCAATCCGCACCTCCCGCTTTTCTCTTCAATTCGTCACGGCACGTAAATCTCCCCCGGAAACGGAGACTTTCTTTCGGTAAACCGATGGCCCGGAGAGAGAAAAATCTTCCCCCGATTCGTCCACAACATCCCGCCTTGGCGGCAGATCCCGAACTCCCCTCACCGTATCCTCGTCGATCTGACCGGGGCGATCCGGGATTTCCGAAATGCCACGAACGATCTCTTCGCGCTCATCCCTGAACGTGGTCGAAAGCACTCACTCCGCGCCCTCTTCTTTCGCTCCGCCCGCGCTGAAGCCGCCGTCACCGCGGCGCTTCTGGAAGGGGGCGCTCTCGACGACGCCGTATAGGATCTGACGAAGGGTGCCTCCGTTCTTCCCGGCCTCGGCGACGATCTTGTCGATGGTGGGGGCGTCGTAGTATTCGATGCCGCGGCCGACCGCGTAGGTCATGAGCTTTTCGGAAAGGGCGCGGTGGAAATCGCCTTTGCGGGCCGAGGCGAGGATCGCGCTCAGCTCCCGGGCGTTGTTGAATTTCTCCCCGGTCATGAGCTGCCCGGCCGTGTCGATCGGATGGCCCTTGTCATCCTCGCGCCACACGCCGATGGCGTTGTAATTCTCGAGGGCGAGCCCGATCGGATCCATCCGCGCATGGCAGGAGGCGCACAGCTTCTGCTCGGAATGGATCTTGAGGAGCTCCCGCAGGGGCAGGTTCTTTTTGTCCCCTTTGGCGGCGGCCTCGAGCGGCGGCACATCAGGCACCGCGGGCGGTGCGGGCGTGGCGAGGAAATTCTCGAGCACGAAAAGACCCCGCTTCACCGGGGAGGTCCGGGTCGGATTGGAGGTGACGAGGTGAAAGGTCCCCTGGCTGAGCAGTCCGCCGCGGTGTTTGTCGGCCGGCACATCGACCTTGCGCATGTGGGTGCCCTTCACCCCTTCGATGCCGTACCACTCGGCGAGCGGTTCGTTCAGGAAGGTGTATTTCGCGGTGAGCAACTCGGTCGCGGGACGGTTCTCGCGGAGGATGTGGGCGAAGAACTCCTCGCTCTCGAGGCGCATCGACTGCCGGAGCCTGCCGTTGAAAATGCGGCGTGCTTTTTCGAGATCCTTTTCCCCGAGGAGGGAACGTTCGTTGAAGCTGAGAGTCTCGACGTCGCGGGCCTGGAGCCACTGGCCGACGAAGTTCGTCACCATGCGCTTGGACTTGTCGTCTTTCAGCATGCGATCGACCTGCTGCCGCAGATTCGCGCGCAGCTTCCCTTCGCCCGCGAGCTTGAGCAGTTCCTCATCGGGGATGGAGGTCCAGAGGAAATAGGACAGTCGCGAGGCGAGGGAGTACTCATCGATCGGCACGACCTTTGACGGATTGTCAGGCTCGGGTTGGATCTCGGCACGCAGGAGGAAACGCGGACTGACGAGGATCGCGGTGATGGCCTCGGCGATACCGTGTTCGAAGTTGTAACCCGGCTGCGTATCCACCTGTCGGGCCAGGGTGACGAGGCGCTTCAAGGTTTCGTCATCGACAGGACGCCGGAAAGCCTGGGTCGCGAATTTCCGGAGAATGGCTTCGCGGTAGGGATCGCGCGCATTCTCATCGGCGGCGGGAGGCCCCTGGGAAAAGAGGTGGCGGGAATTCCACGGGTAATCTTTCTTGCTGCCATCGAGCGGCCCGCGGATGCGGAAATTCTCCACGGTCACGGCGAGCTTGCTCTCTCCCTCGCGCGGCGGCTCACCCGTCTCGGTCGCGATCCAGAAAGCGGCGTCCTTCCCCTTCTTCAGGACGGCCTTGGTGGTCAGGGTGAGACGCTCGGAGTTGTCCCACCCGAGTTGGCGTTCGGTCAGGGTCTTGTCGTCGACGCCGATTTTCAACGTGGCGGTGTTCGAGGTGGCCTCGTCGGAGCCACGGATGCGGAAGTCGACGCGGATCTCGTATTCGCCATCGTGGCTCACATACGGATTCGACTGCATCTTGCGGGCATGGTCGAAGGGCATCCAGTCGAGCCCCCAGTCCTTGCTGCGCTCGTCTTTGAAAGTCTTTGCGTCGAACCACCACTCGACGATTTCGGGACCCTTCGTCGGCACGGCGTTCTCGACGACGAGATCCGCGGCCTCGAGGTATTTTTCCATCAGCAGGGGCGAGATGCTGAGGACGTCCCCGATCGTGTCGAATCCATAGCCGGTGTCGTCCGCGGGGAGAATGTCGGCAACGTTGAAGTCGTATTTCAGGAGATCCTTGATCGAGTTCCGGTACTCCTCGCGGTTCAACCTCCGGATCGTGACACGACCGGGATCAGGATTCTTGGGGTCGATCTTGAAGACGGTGGATTCGATGAACGACAGGATCTTTTCTTTTTCCTCCGTCTTGAGCTGCGGCTTGTCGGCCGGGGGCATCAGATTGCTGCGGACGTTTTTCCAGATTTCAAACCAAACGTCAAAATCCTGCAAATGGGCCTCGATCGAGGCGTAATCGTCCATCGCGAAATCACCCTGGCTCGACCCGTCGCCGTGGCATTCGTAACAATAGTCGGCGATGAGCGGCTCGATCGCGTCGAAGGCCTTCTCTCGGGCCTTTTCATCGGCCCACGCGGGAAGGGCTGCCGCGAGAAAAAGCAACGGGATTCGGAGGGAGGAGGAAGGACGGATCATCTGCTACGGAACTACGGGATCTTCGCACAGGAAGATCCCGTTTTCAGCGCGATTCGTTGACGCCTTCGCGTAGCCGGAAAAAGCCCGTTCGGGTCGTCGCGGAGACGATCAGGCCAGTGATTTCGCAGCCGCTTCGGCGATCATGGATTCGAGCGCGGCCCTGGTCTGCACGCCGCGCGCGCCGACGACGGGCTCGCCGCCCTTGAAGACGATCACCGTCGGCACGGAGGTGATGCGGTAGCGCATCGCGAGATCGCGCGCCGC
>JALRFZ010000698.1 GCA_023253615.1 Verrucomicrobiales bacterium
GGGCGGGAGCAGGATCCGGGCCGGAAGCGGGGAGAACCGCGGCGACGGGGCGGGGCGCCCGGCGGCGGGCCGGGAGTTTCGGGAGATCGAAGAGCGGCAGCCGCCATCCGGTGCGGGTGATGAGGGCTTCGAGCAGGAAAATGAAAAGCGCCGCGGCGACGAGGGGTAGGAAGACGGGCTCGAGCCCCGGGTCGGTGGGGCGCCGCCAGGCTTTCGTCAGATCGACGAGCTCGCCGCCTCCGCTCGCGGTGGCGGTCTCGCGTAATTCGGCGAGCCGATCCTTTTCAAAGCGCCATTCCGCTCCCGAACCGACGACGACGGGACCGATGGGAAGGGCGGCGCCTCCCACCTGGATGGCGGCGCGGATGGGTGTGCTCTCCTCGAGCGAAGTGGTCACGGAATAATGCCCGGGGGCGAGCCGCTCCCAGGTGAGTTCGCGTCGGCGGCCGTCGCGGTAGCCGCTCTGCACGATCACTCGCGGCGGGTTGGCTCCGAGACGGGCCTCCCAGGGATCGGCGTCGTAGTAGAGATCGAGCGTCCATTGCGATCCGTCGAGGCGGTGCTTCAGACCGAGCCCCGGCGGCACCTCGTCGCCCATGAGCCAGCGGGTGAGGGTCTGGAGAAAGTCGCCGTATTGCTCCCACCCGCGCGCTTTTTCCGAGAATCCGCCACCGAGCGGGAAGGAGACCGCCGCGGTGCGCCCGATCCCGCGGCGTCCGAAAGCGACGAGCGGAGCGGCGTAGGTGTCGGTGGAGATGAGCGCGGCCTGGTCGCCCTCGCGCAGGTAGCTGAGGTTGTAGCCGTCGACTTCGGGCAGCCAGTCGGCATCGCGGCGGGCGAGTTCCTGCCAGCGTCCGGTCGTCTTCGCTCCGGTGGGGTCCTCGATGAAGGAGGATCGCGCCACGGTGACGGTTTCCTGGGCGAAGATGTTCGGCAGCTCGCCGGGCACTTCGGTGAAAAAGACGCGGCCTCCCCCCCGTTTCGCGATGTCTTCGAGCAGGGCCGCGTCGGGGTCGCCGCGCGTGCCCATGCCGATGACGCTGAGGGTCGCCCCGTTCGCCCGCATCTCTTCGATCAGCCGGATGTATTCTCCCGGCTCTTCCGAGTCGGCGGCATCGCTGAAGAGAATGACGTGACGCTGGCCGAGCGGGGCGTTTTTCAGCACGTCCCATGCGGCCTTGAGACCTTCATAAACAAAGATGCCGCCGCCCATCGATTCGATCCGGCGGATGCGGTCGTTCAGTTCGCCGCGGCTCTGGCCGACGTTGAGGAGCGGCGCGATCTGGTGGGCCTGGCTGTCGACGGCGAAGACGGTCACGGCGTCCATCGTGCCGAGCAACTCGACGGAGCGCGCCGCCCCCTCGTTCGCGAGCTGCATCTTGGTGTGACCGCTCGGGGTGGTCGCGGCCATCGAGCCGGAGCGATCCATGACGATGGCCATGGCCACGCCGAGTTTGCGATGCTCGCTCTTCAACTCCATCGAGACGGGCAACAGGGAGTCGATCGCCGATTCGTAGTAGCCGCCCGAGCCGAAGCTGCGGTGCCCCCCGGCCATCAGCAGGCCGCCGCCCTGGTCGCTGACATAAAAGGGGAGCGCTCCCAGGAAATCTCCCGGCAGCTCATAGGCGGGGACGTTGTTGAGGATCACCGCTTTCACCCCGTTGAGGACGCCGGGATTCAGGGAGAGCGGATCCACCACCACCGCCACCTCGAAGCCCTGCGCGCGCAGCACGGGCGCGACGGGATCGTCCTGATAGGCGGTGACGAGGAGCAGCCGCGGGCCGGCCGCGATCTCGATCCAGCGTTCGTGGGTGTTGTTGCCGGAATGGGCGTCTCCGTCCGGAGCGATCACGGCGCGGTAGCGGTGCCCGCCGGGTTCGGCGACCCGGTCGGAAAAGCGGAAACGTGCCGAACCCTCCTTCACCTCCACCTCGCCCCGGTAGAGGCGGGCTTCACCACGGAAGACCTCGAGAGGCACCGTGGCATCGGGGCTGCCCGTGATCCCGATCTCGACGAGGAACGGCTCGCCGACCTGGGCGCGTTCGGGCATCACGAGCGAGGCGACCTGGTGATCGGCCGACTCCGGGGCGCGGACGAGGCGGTAATCGAGCGGCACGCCCGATTCGATCAATTTCGCCGAAGCCATCGTGAGAGGCTCGGTGCTGTAGCCGTCGGTGAAGAGGAGGATGCGGTTGTGCCGGCGGGGGTCCATGCGCGCGAGGGACTCGAGCAGCGCCAATCCGGTGCGGGTCTGATCGCGGTTCCCGGGATAGATCGCGCTCTCGGCATTGCCCAACGGGATGACCTCCGAGGCATAATCGAGCAGGTGGAGGCGGTGGTTTTCCCCGGGCTTCGCACGCTCGAGCAGCGTCCGCCATTCCGATTCACTGGAATCGACGAGGTCGGCGGCCGACTTCGAGCGATCGAACAACACCCAGAGGTCGATCCCGCCGGATTTCAGGACGACTCTCGGATCACAGAGCAACAAGGTCAGGAGCAAAAGAAAAACAACCCGCAGGGGGCGCCACAACTCCAGCCGCCGGAAACGCCAGGCGAGCAGCGCCCAGACGGGCAGGAGAAAGAGGAACTGGGGCGCGGCGAGTGTCATGCCTGGAAACGCTGCCAGTCTAGGAGATGCCAGGCGCGGGGAAAGCCGAAAGTTGGGGAGAAGCGGATCACAAGAGAAGTGAAAATAGTCAAGAGATCCTAAACATTTAGAGAACTTTCGCAAATTTAATCAGTAATTTTGAAAAATTGGTTGATAAATCCTAATTATCTGCAATTTTCAAAATAATCGTTGCAACCAATCGTATGAAAACGTCCCGCATCCTTCGTTTGATCGCTTTCGGCCTTCTCGCGATTCCCGGCATGGCAACGTCCCAGATCCGGGACAACGACGCTTCGCAGTCGGTCCTCGCGGTGCCATGTGCGGTCAGCTCGGGCTTCTCGGCCAGCGATTACGAAGATTACAGCCGCCGCCTCGCCAAAACGCTCTCCTTGCTCTCGAACGATCAGCAGACGCGGGTGTTCGGCTACCTGCCGATGCCGGGGGCGGCCACGCTGGCGAATGCCTCGGGAAACGGGAATGAGTTGGGCGCGAACTGGGGGAATGTCGGCAGTGCGAACGCGGACGCCCAGGTTTCGAGCCCGTTGGGTGACGGGGGCAGCGGGCCGGAGGTGGCCGCCACCCAGTCGAGTCCGCTCCTCGAGGCGGTCGCGAAATTCAACAGTCTCTTCGACGGTACCGCCCCGCTTTCCTCCAATCCCCAGACGACCGCGTCTTCGCAGGACTCCGGTGCCTCGGGTCCGTTGACTCTTGCTTCGACCGTCAGTGCTCCCACCGTGGGCAACACCACCACCACGAACTTGCCGACGGGGCAGGAGACGACCACCGCCACGACCTCGAACGGCACCGGCTCGACCCCGACCTCCTCCACGACCGCCGACAGCACCGCCGAGAAGCCGGCTGCAAACTGGGAGGCGTTGATGGCCTGGTTTGAAGCCGCGGAGGCCGCCTACAAGGCCGGCACCTTGAGTTCGTTCCTCAAGGGCGGCGGCAATTGACCGGCCCGGCTCCGGCCGGATCGGCTGCCTGCCTCGGAATCGAGACCGACCGCCCGCGCCCGCCTCGGGTGAACCCGAGAAAGGTATACAATTCGCGTTGCGGGGCGGGCCGATCCGGTTCACGATTGCGGCCATGTCTTCTCTTCTGAAACAAACCGCCGTCATCACCGGTGGAGGATCCGGGATCGGCCGCGCCATCAGCGAAACCTTTGCCGCCGCCGGAGCTTCCGTCGCCATTTTTGATCTCGATGAAACCGCCGCCGGCGAGACCGTCTCCGCGATCGGGGCGGCGGGTGGCACGGCGAAATTCTTCCGTTGCGACGTCTCGGATCCGTCCTCCGTCGAGGCGGCCGTGGCCGGTGCGCGCGAGGCCTTCGGTGGCATTTCCATCCTCGTGAACAATGCCGGTATCGCCAACATCGGAACGGCCACGAACACCGCCGAAAGCGATTTCGACCGCGTCATGCGCGTGAACGTGAAGGGCGTCTACCTCTGTCTCCAGGCGATCCTGCCCGTGATGGTCGAAGGTGGCGGCGGCGTCGTGCTCAACATGTCGAGCATCGCGGCGATCACCGGATTGAAAGACCGCTTCGCCTATTCCGCGAGCAAGGGGGCCGTCCACACCATGACGCTCTCGGTCGCGGCCGATTACCTGCAGCATGGCATCCGTTGCAACGCGATCTGTCCGGCCCGCGTCCACACGCCCTTCGTCGACGGCTACCTCGCGAAAAATTATCCCGACAACCGCGACGAGATGTTCGAGAAACTTTCGAAGGTGCAGCCCATCGGCCGCATGGCCCGGCCCGACGAGATCGCGAAACTCGCGCTTTACCTCTGCTCCGACGACTCCTCCTACATCACCGCGCAGACCTTCAACATCGATGGCGGCTACATGAATCTCCGCAACTGATCCCGCCGCCGGTGCGTAATCCTTCCGTTTCCATCCCCAACCCATCCACATCCATGAAAAAGCTCCTCATCGCCGCTCTCGCGTTCGCCGCCCTGCCCCTCCTCGCGGAGGATTCCGTGCATGACTTCAAGGTCAAGAACATCAAGGGCGAGGACATCGACCTTTCCGGCTATAAGGGCAAGGTCCTCCTCATCGTCAACGTCGCCTCCAAGTGCGGCGCGACCCCGCAGTATGATCCGCTCCAGTCCATCTACGCGAAGTATGCCGACAAGGGCCTCGTCGTGATGGGCTTCCCCGCGAACAACTTCGGCGGCCAGGAGCCCGGCACGGACGAGGAGATCGCCGATTTCTGCACCTCGAACTACTCCGTCGCTTTCCCGATGTTCTCCAAGGTCTCCGTGAAGGGCGACGACAAGGCACCCCTCTTCACCTACCTGACCTCCGCCGAAAATCCCGACAAGCAGGGCGATATCGGCTGGAACTTCGAGAAATTCCTCATCGGCAAGGACGGCAAGCTCGTCCGCCGGTTCGCGACGCGCACCAAGCCCGATGACGCGGAAGTCATCGCCGCGATCGAGAAGGCGCTCGCCGAGTGATCGCTCGATCCGCTCTCACTTCTTCCGCCAGATCTCCACGTCATCGACGGCCACGTTTCGCGGCACCGCGAGGCGGAGCAGTCGTTTCGTGGGGTGGGCGATGCCCGGTGAGGAGAAGCGGCCGACTTCCTCGCCGTCGATCGTCACGGTGATCCCGTCACCCGTCACCGAGACGAGCAGATCGTGCCATTCGCCGGGCGTCGTCGTCCGGGGGAAGACCTTTTCCTTTCCGACGAGCGCGGCCTTTTG
>JALRFZ010000703.1 GCA_023253615.1 Verrucomicrobiales bacterium
GCACAACAACAGGCGCAGCAGTACAGACTGGTTCTTGGCCTGAGCTTGACACACCCCCACTGATTGACGTTAGAGGGCTTTTAATTGGTAAAGGTGGCAACGGTGCAGATGCTAGCGGAGACAATGCTACAATAATTAATACACTAACTACAATAATTAATACATTAATAATATTGGTTGCAATGAGGCATGACTTTTTAATAATTCAGCTCTTATTAATTCATAATTGCTACCGACTCTCCTCCTCCTCATCGGCGGTCTCGTCTGGCTGGTGCTCTTTCTCCTCAGAAACCGCGATCCCCGCACCCGGACGGCCAGCCCCGCGGTCCGGGCCGGACGTGAATTCGAGTCGATCGAAAGGAGGCGCGACGAACTCGCTCCCAATGCCTTCGCCCTTGCCGTCTCCGAGACCTTGAAAAACTACCTCGCTGAACGTTTCCGCGACCCCGTCCGCTACGAGACCACCGAGGAATTCCTCGCCCGCCTCTCCCGCGAGGGCACCCGTCTGCCCCCTGTCGCGCAGGAAGCGTTGCAGGCTTTTCTCCTTTCGGCCGAGGAGGTGAAGTTCGGTCACCGCGCCGACGCCGCGGCCTGGTGCCAGCCCCTCCTCCAACAGGCGAGGCACTTGGTCGATCAATGCGAATCCTCCGTCACTCCGGGTGCCGGGCAATCCTGAACCACTCCGCCCTCACCGCAATCCGCCACTTGCCGCGGTGCGGGATTTTGCTTGAATAGTCGCCGTCCACGCATGAAAACGCCAACCCTGCTTTTCCTCACCCTTGCCGGATTCCTTCTCACCAGTTGTGGCAGCTTCGAGCGCGAATGGAAACAGTCCGTCGCCGACTACCGCAGCGGAAACGTCGCTTCCCCCGCCGGTCCCTGGACCGGCACCTGGACCACCGCCACCAACGGCCACACCGGCAATCTCCGCGCCATCGTCAGCCCGTCGGAGAAGAAGCCCGGCGAATATGATTTCCGCTACCATGCCACGTGGGCGAAGATTTTTTCCGGCGCCTACACCGTCACCTATCCCGTGAAGAAAAGCGGCGCCACCTACCGCGCCGACGGCGAGGAAAAACTCGGAGTCTTCGGCACCTTCGGCCACAAGGCGAACATCACCGGCAAAGAGTTCAAGGCGACCTATTCGAACGACAAGGGCGATCTCGGGAACTTTGAGATGAAGCGGCCTTGAGGTTTTCCTCCCGCAGGATCGCGACGCCGCCCCCGGATTTCATCTCAGGAGAGCACGCTTCATTCGTTGTGGAAACGAGATGAAGACGACTCTTCCCCTTTTGACGTTGGCCTGGTTTGTCCTCGCCGGCATCGTGGTCTGGCAGCATTACCGAATCCGGGATCTCGTCCTTCAAGCGAAGGCGAATGCAACAGAACTGAATAAAGCGAGCGAACAGATCCGCCTCCACGAGCGAAGACTGGAATTCGTGACAACCGCATTTTCGGACTCATCGATCCTCTCCTTTGAACCGCTGAAGATTCAGAAGTGACAGGAAGCCGCGCGGATTTCACGAAACTCCCTTCACCTCACCCGCACCATCCCCACGCCGGAGTTCCCCTGAGCCTGCCAGATCCCGAGTCCTGCGCCGCCGACGGCGTTGCCGAGGTCGCCGGGCGTCAGATCGCGGGTGTCGACATCGGCGAGATGGCGGAGCCGTTTCGGATCACTGACGTCGTAGAGTTGAGGGAGCCCTTGTCCGAAGGCGACGAGCAATCCGTTCACGCAGGCCAAGCTCGAAAACGCAGGCGAGGCGATCCGCCCGGCTCTTCCGAATTGTTTCTCCCCATCAATCCGCCAGGCACGGAGGAAATCGCTCGTGGGATCGCCTTTCGGGTAGGTTCCGAGGAGCAAGGTGTCGCCATCCATTGCAAAAGGATCCCAGGCGGACGGGGTGGAAATTTGATCCACCAGTGTGGCAGTGGTGCCATCAAAACGGCTCGAATGGAAGGCTCTACGCGAATTCGGCCGCCCGAAGCCATCGAACCATGTTCCCATCGTCAGGAGCGTCTCCCCGCCGTGCAACACCGCGAGCAGACGACCCGGCACATTCACCTCGCCGCTCACGACGGGCTCGTCGACATCGGAGAAATCGACGGTCTTCAGGAAATGCCGGTAGCGACGCGACAACCTTCCGTCCGATGGGGAGGAGACGCCGTCGTAGGCCATGGAGCTCAGGTAGATCTTCCCGTCCAGCGCGATCGGAGCGCTCCAATCGCCCGTGTTTCCGATCCGGGCATCGACGGTGGCGGTGTAGCGCGGCGCAGCGGAATCGCTGACGTCAAAAACGACCATTTCGTGCCCGACACTGGTGCGATACCAAGGAGCGATCAAACGGTTGGCGACGGCCAGGGAGGAGGAGGCAATTCCGACCGCTCCGGAGGCAGGACGGGATTGATCGGGCTGTTCCACGGTGGGGGTGATGGTCAGGAGATTGACGTTTTCCTGCGCCACGGTCCCGGAGCTGGCGAGTGTCACCGCCCGGGGGACGGTCACGTCTCCGGTCGTGAAGGCGATCGGCTGATCATACCACCACCACGACGACCACTGCTCGCGCACCCAGACGAGAGTCTCTTCGTTCGGCCAGACGGGTTCCAACTGACCGGAGCCGTAGCCATAACCGGGATCGACCTCGGCCTCAGTCCGACCGATGAGGGAAATCGCCGGCAATTCGGAGAGATCGTAGACGGAGAGGACGAGAGGGCTGGAAACGGTTTTTGAATCGACTCCCGCGTTCGTGCGGTAGATCGGGAGATACCCGGCATGGGCCTGCTGGGCGAGATAGAGCCGGTCACCACGCACGGTCGCTCCGGTGACGGGCAAATCCTCGAGCTCGAGCAGCGAGACGGTCGCGTCGGGATCTTCGGGAGTCGCGACCGTGATGCTCGGAGATGAGGCCAGATAGCCATCGGCGGAACCACCGATTTCCAGGAGGTAATCACCGGCCAGAAAGACCCGGTCGACGCGCCACGCGATCTCGACATCGGACGTGACGACGGGTTTGTCGCGATCGGAATAATCAACGGTAATGAGGGCACTCGGAGAGACCGCGAGGATGCGGTCGCCGATGAGGGCGGTGCGGCGCGCGGCGAACCCCTGATCGATGACGCCACGCGCCGTCAGTCCATCTTGCGCGAGATCGATCAATTGGATCCGGCTGGCCCAGCCTCTGGCACGGTCGTAGCCCGAATAGGGAACGAGGATGAGCCCCTCGTCGGGAAAAACGCTGAAGGCTTTTTCATCCCAATTCGCCTCGCTGTAGCTGTAACCGTCCCCGAGCGGCATCTGGCTGATCAGGGAAGGCGCGCCGGGATCGCTCACGTCGAAGAGCGAGACGGCGGTCTGCGAGTCGAGACGCCCGATCGACACGAGCCGGTCGCCGAGAGGCTCGATGTAGGTGGAGAAGCCGGGAATTTCCAGCTCTCCCAGCAAGGTGGGCTCGGCGGGATTGGAAAGATCGATCACCCAGAGGGGATCGATCGTCAGGAAAGTGACGACATAGAGCCGATCACCGCTGTAGCGCGTCGCGAAGAGCGTCTCCCCCACCCCGATCTCGAGCGAGCCGAGCGCCACCGGGGACTCCGGTTGAGCCAGCGAAAAGCTTTCCACCATGGTGCGGGAAAGGTTTTCCGGAGCATTGGCATTGACGGACCAATTCCGCGGCACCTCGGAGACGACTGTGAGGATGTCGCCCTTGAGCTGCAGCTTGAACTTGTCAGGGATCCGGCCGGCCACGGATACCTGGCCACGCTTCACGAGGGAGCCGTCGGGGGCGGAGATGTCGATCACCTCGACGACGGAACGGCGCCAGTTTTCAGCGGCTCGCACCACAAAGAGGAATCGATCGGTGGCCGCGACGACGCTGCCCCAAGTGCCGAGTTCGAGCCGGTCGCGCAACACGGGTTTGGCCGGATCGCCGAGGTCGTAGGAGCTGACGAGGAGTCCGCTCCGCCCCGCCGTATCGGCAATCTGCGAGACGAGATACAAGGCCGTGCCGACAAGACGGCTCTCAACGAGATACCCTGGATACGACACCCTCGCGACTTCCCCGGGCTTTTCTCCGGAAACATCAGCGATCACGATCGCGCCGCTGGTGGCGTCGTAGGCAGCGGAAGTATCTGCGGCGAGGGAAAAGGGCCGGTGGGCGAGGGAGAAATAATACGATGCCCGGGTGAGCAGGGCGACGTGGGAGGAGCCTAGGAGATACATCTGCTCGCCGCGATTCGGCTCGCGCAACTGCCCCAGGAGAACGGGCGCATCCGGATCGGCGATATCGAAGACCTGCAAACCGCGGAGCTGGTTGAAGAAATAGAGCCGCTCGCCCGCGATCCGCCAGATGTCGGACTCCACGACCTCGCGGGTGGTGGCGGAGGAGCCGTTGGCCGATGAGACCGTGTCGGTCGAGGCGCGGTTCATCGCCACGATGCCGGGCTGACTCCCGCCCACTCCCGCGAAACCTTGGCTTGCGACCAGGGCCGGGTCCGCGAGGAAAGTCGTGAGCGGGCCTCTCGGGGAGCCGACCGCCGAACGCGTGCCGAAAACGAACAACCCGCGCCGGGAAACGGGTCGCTTCAGGACGATGCGGTAGAGCCCTCCCTGCTCCTCGGTCGGTCGGGTGGCAAGGATCCTCCAGGTCTTGGTATTCCGAGGATCGCGTTGCTGCAAGGTCACCGAGGTGTAGCCCGCCGGCACATCAACATGGACAACCTTTCTCTGGACGGAGCGGATTGTCGGCCCGCCGCCATCAATAGCCGAAGCGGAACCGGCCACGGCGAAGACACCGAGGAGAAAAACTAGAACCAAGCGAAGTCGGGGCGACATGGGGTGAACAGGCGAGCTTGTATCGCTTTCTGAATCGGGAAGTCAATCACAAAGAGAGCATCGAGCGTCTCGGGCTGCCTATACCAGGTGGCACTTGAGACTGGATCGTCGATATGGAAAATACAAGGCGTTGACGGCACCTGTGTTTTCCGCGAACTCGAAACGAAATGATGCAAGGTATCTCCGCCTCTTTTGCAGCCCGCGCTTTTCGAAGCAATAGACCTACCTCCAAATGCCAATCGAGTTCATCAACGCCGACCTGGAGATCACCTCGAGCGAAGATCTGACTCCGATCAAGGAAGCGTTCGAGCAGTCCTCATACGAGTTCGTGGTGATGTACTGCGGTGAGATTGCCGGAGGGACCTACCTGGCGTCGTTCGAAGTTCATCCGGACAACCTGCGGGATGATCAATCCGCTGCAGAGAAGATCCATGCCTTTTGTGACTCCATCGGCCAACTGCAAGGATTCGCGAAAGAGGTTTGGAATCGCGCCGGGAAGCGGGTAATCGATCTCGGCTATCAGAGCGACGACCACTGCGAAGCTTTTGTGGACCGCATCCCGCTCGCCGCCATTCGCCGTCTGGAAGAGTTGAGGATCGAACTTGCCCTGACCATCTACCCAAAATCACCTCTGACCTCCGACCTCTGACCTCCGACCTCTGACTTCCGACAGATGTCTTTCCCTTGCGCACCCCGCGGAAACCCGGCATCGTCCCGCTCCCCCGCCCGCGCATGACCCGCGACCGTTCGCTGCCGATTTTTGAACTGGAGTCCGCTTTCCTCGCCGCCCTGCGCGAGGAGAACGCCCGCATCGTCGTGGAGGCACCGACGGGCTCGGGCAAGTCGACGCAGATCCCGCAGATGGTCGCCGACAGCGGTCTCTTCGGCGACCGGGAGATCTACGTGCTGCAACCGCGCCGCCTCGCCGCCCGCATGCTCGCGCACCGGGTCGCGGAGGAACGGAACGGGCGCCTCGGCGACGAGGTCGGTTACCAGGTGCGCTTTGAGAACGAGGTCTCGGCAAAGACCCGGATCCGATTTGTCACCGAGGGCATCCTCATCCGCAAACTGATCGAGCAACCCGACCTGCGCGACGTCGCCGCGGTCGTGCTGGATGAATTCCACGAACGTCATTTCTTCGGCGACATCAGTCTGGCCCGCTGCCTCGAGGTGCAGCGCACCGTTCGCCCCGACCTGAAGCTCGTCGTGATGTCGGCGACGCTTGAGACCGCCGCCCTCAACGCCTACCTCGGCGAGGGAACGAAGCACCTCATTTCCCAAGGCCGCACCTATCCGGTCGAGATCGCCTACGAGCCCCAACGCGAGCGCCACCAGGGCGAACTCTGGGATCACACCGTCCGCGTCATTCGAGATCATCTGAAAACCAATGGC
>JALRFZ010000794.1 GCA_023253615.1 Verrucomicrobiales bacterium
GTGAAATCGTAGCTCACCCAGTAGGCGCCCTGATGCGAGCCGAGCTCGTGGCGCTCGATGAGACGGTTCGCGCCCGAGACTCCGGAATACTGGAACCCGGCACGGATGGCGCGACCCTCGCGGAGATTTTCGAGACGGTCGACCCCGAGGGCGGCATCGAGGGCGGCGAGGACATTGTCGTCGTTGCTTTTCACCTCGATCCCGAGAAGCTCGTCCATGATCCGGTCATAAAGCGGCGGCTGGGAGACGGCGAAGGTAAACCAGTCGGCGCGCAGCCAGGCCATCGCCGAACCGGTGTGCTTCGCGATGAGATTCTCTTTCTGCCGATCGATCCCGATGATGCCATAAGGGTAATGGGAGACGACCTCGTCCCACTGTTCCCGGCTCCATTCATAGTCACGCAGATCGATCCGGTAAATCGTCTCCGCCTCATCGATCGCCTTGGGCACGGTGACCTTCGCGTGCGTCGAGAGGCTGTTGATCAATTTTCCGATCGCGGCACGGTGCGAATCGAGGTTGGGAATGAGCGATCGGCCCTCCGCGTCGGCCTGATTGTAGAGGTTGGTCAGGGTCAGGTAGCGGAAAAAGCCCCGTTGCGTCTCGCTCGCAGAGTTGAGATCGTCGAGGACCGCCTTGAGCACCTCGGCCTGTGAGATGAAAGCGCGCTTCACGTCTTCCGGCTTTCCAGCCTCGACCCATTCCTTGAGCACCGCGACCTCCGCAGGCGGCAGGGGCGGACGGAAACCCTCGCTCCCCGGCGCTCCCTTCGACTTGGGCATGCGCTCGGAGTCGTCGGAGGCACGACCGACAAGGTCGAGCACGGTCTCGGCAAGCAGGACCGTGCCTGAATCGTCGGTCTCCGTGAAAAATCTAGCGAGATCGACTCCTCCATGCAGCTCGGGCTCCTTTTCACCCTCGTGACACTGGCCACAACGGGTGGAAAAAATCCAGTGGACCTTGCCGGGCAAATCGAGATTCGACGGCATCTCGTCGATGCTGTCGGATACGCTCGCAGTGACGGCGGGCGGGCCGGTTGTGGCCGGAGGCTGCTCCTTTTTCTTCTCGCTTGCGGGCTTCCCGGAACCGGGACCGCCGCTGCCGACCTGGGCGATCCAGTCGCGGATCAATTGCTGCTCCCCGGCCGCAAGTGGTGCTTTGAAGGCTTCTTCGCCTTCCGACCCGCTACTCTTCGGCATTCGCTTTTTCGAGGACGGATCCAACGAGACGCGGCGGAAAAGCGGGGACTCATCAGGGTTTCCTTCGACGATCATTTCCCCTTCGAGCAGCTCGGCGAGATCAAAACCCTCATGCAGGTAGGGGAAATCGTCTTTCGTGTCCGGGTGGTGGCATTCCTTGCATTTGGCCTCGAACAACGCCTTCACTTTCGGAGTGAGATCCTCGGCCCGGAAGCTTGGGGCGAAGACAAGGTGCAGCGCTAGCAGGTATGGCAGGGATTTACGGCTCATTGCTTGAATGTAGGTGATGAACAAATCATGCCATTCCGACGAGTGAAAAGAATTAATATGAAACTTTTTTCAAGGACGTTCCACCGACGAGAGGAGCTTGTAGGGGAAGAATGGACCCATGCGGTGTGACCGGCTCTGCCGTCAAGAGTTCAGTGCGCCGCAGCGTTCCTTTCCGATCTCCCCAGCGATGAGAGAGGCGGAAACCGGTCGTTGTAGTTGGTGTCGATCCCGGGGAACCAGCGGAGGGATTCCGCCTCGCGCCCGAGGGCGGTTTCCGGATGCCGGGCGACGAGCGCCTGATAAAAGCGGTCGGCGGCCGCGGCATCGCGGGCCTTCAGCCAGGTCCCGGCGATGCAGAGGATGCGCGCGGCCAGCTCGTCGTTCTCCGGCAGGAGCGCGGCGACTTCCCACGCGAGTTGGGAGGCGTCGTGGCGATAGTGGAAGCGCGGCTTGACTCCCGGGCCGTATTGCCGGTTGCTCCAGCGCTCGTTAGGGGTAACGGCAGTAAGAGCGCGAAGCCGATCCCTCACCGCGGGCGTAATCTCATCCGCACCATCCCAGGCTTCATCGAAGACGCCAAGCAGCCGGTCCTCCGCCAAGTCACCGAGGTCGAAAGCTCCCCCATAGATGCCGTGATCGGGTCCGATCTCATATCCGAAAAACGCCATTCCGAGAGACCGGTGCATGCGCGCTGCCTTCCACAGGGCGGCTGCCCGTTCCGCTTGCGGGGTCCGGCGGTCGAGGCCCCGGTGGCGCGCCTCGACATAATGGTCGAGCGCGTCGCGCATCGGTGGCGGAAAGAACGGGCGGGCGTCCTTGAACCAGCCCTGCCGCGCGGTCTTGCGCGCAACGAGGTGGCGGAAGCGATCGGCGATGGTGCCCGGCTCCTCATCCCAGGTTTGCGACACAAACCGGTCCTGGATTTCTTCCACCGTGAGCCCCTCCGGTGGACCGGCGACATCCGGAAGGGACGGCGCCACGCGACGGGCGAGGGTGAGCACTTCTTCGGGGGAAAGGAGGCGCTCCGCGACAAAGGCAGCGTCATACCAGTGTTCTGACTCCAGCAACGTTTTGAGAGCGTCCAGGTAGCGGCTTTGGGCGATTTGGACGACGGCAAGGTCGCCCTTGGCCTGATCGGCCCGGGAACGACCGCGTTCTCCGGGGGTAGGGCGTCGTTGGTCGAAACGGTTCAGGAGCGGATCCGCTGGTTCAAACCGGGGTGGGGATGGTGCCTCGGTCGCGACTTCCATTGAGGCGGCCTCAAGCAGCCGACGGGATTCGTCAAGCCGGCCCTCCATCGCGGCGATTTTGCCCCGCAGCCAGACGGCGGCGGGATCGGTTTCCGGTGCAAGGCGGAGGCACCGGTCCGCACCCGTGAAGTCCCCGATCGAATAGGCCGCCCACGCCAGGAGTGCGAATTCGGAGGATCGCTTCGTCACACGCGGATGGAGGAGCTCAATCCATCGACTGAGGCGCGTCTGGATTGCCTCGGGAGAGCTCTGGGTTCGGTAGGATTGAGTTTGTTCGACGAAGGCCAGACTGACCATTCCGACGAGATCCGGGTCCGAGGAGATCGCTTTTGCCTCCTCCTCCGAATAGGAAAAGTCGCTCACGGCCCAATCGGCGAGATCGCGCTCGCCGTGAGTATGGCCGAGAGCCTGGCGACGTGCGAGGGCACGAAGGTGCTCGGAAGCCGAAATGTGCTGGTGTGGCGGAGCTCCCGCCGGGGGCGGCCCCATCCGATGGAGGATGACGGTCGCCTCCTCATCGAAATGCTGGCAGTCTTCCGCTCCCTCGGCCCGCAATTTCCTCACCAGCCCGAGCCAGTGGCGCTCCTCCGCAACTTCCTTCGCCGGGCTGGTGCGGAACAGCATCCACGCCGCCCACGTTCCCCGGTGGCGGCGCTGATCGGCCGGCAGTTCGAGCAGATTCTTCCATCGGGCACGGGCGCGTTCGAGGTCGGCAGGCTGCTTGGAGGCAAGATGGTCGAGATAGTGGGAGGCACCGTCGAGATAAATCCGGATCTCCTCCGGAAGCGGCGCGGGCCATTGCCGGAGACCGACCCGGGGATCCAGCGGGGCAGAGGCCTTCGCTTTCTCCTTCGTCACCCTCCATGCGGAGCGGTCAGCGATTATGAGCATTCCCCGGCGCAGGAGCCGGTAGTCCTCGAGCCAGGCGTGCCGCGCTGCCGCATCCCCGATCTGCGGAACCATGATCTGCTCCATTTCTTCCATTTCCCGATCGAGGGTACAGGCCCGTTCCTCACGCTCCTTTTCCGCCACAAAGGCACCGGCTCGCCGACGGAACTGGTCCATGAAATGGAATTCGGGAGAGCGCAGCACATATCCGGGGTTTTGTAGAACAGTCTCTCGGAAAAAAGGACCGCATCCCAAGCCCGATGAAAGCTGCAGGATGACGAGAACGACCGCAGCGGGTACGGCAAGTCCGTGATGGAAACGGAGAGGTATCATGGATGGAACAGGTTCAAGGATGTGGGGGCAAGGGATTCGGAACGCGAGGGGATTCCTGGACGGGAGGGGCCGCCCCCCCTTGCCAACGGCACCACCCGACAACGCCGGACCATCCCGGCGGCTTTTGAAAATGTCGCAAGGGTTCGGCAAGGTGCCATTCAAAAATGGCGTCCTGGGAGGCCTCCGGATCGGGGTTTACCGGGGAGACATACCCGGAGAGCCCATCGCTCCCGATGGCGCGGGCTCCGGGAACGCGGAGGCGGAGGCTCATCGGCAGGTCATACGGCGCGTCGCCTTCGTTTTGCAGGACGATCCGGTGGTAGCCGCCCGGATCTGCTTCAGCTCGTAGCGCCCAGTTCTGCTGAAAGGATTCTCCGCTGATCACGCGGGAGAGCAGCGGCCAATCCCAGTTGAGCCGGTCGCCTGGAGCGGGTAGACGAAACCAAACAATCCCCCGCATCAGTTCTGGTCTTGAACGATTCCATTCCCGAACCAGGGAAGAGAGAAGAGGGGCATCCGAATCTAAGGCGATCGCGTCCAGCGCACCGACGGGCAGGCTCTCGGGAAGGTCCTCTCCATAGACTTCCGCCACCGCACCCACGTCATTGAAGACCACGAGGCAAGAGTAGGTCGGCAGCGCAACACGAAAGGGCACTTTTAGCTGGGCCGCTGCCAGGATCGCCTCGCGCATTTCCTCAGGGTCGCAGAGCCCCACCCAGGCACTTAACCTTTGCGGCAAGTGCAGGGAGTGGACCTGAAGGACGTAATCGGGAAAATCCCGGGCGAGCGCGGCGAACCTCTCCTGCCGCAACCAGGTCGGAAGGGCGGTGAAGGTGATCGGAACCCCGGGATGCTGTGTCCTCCACCGGACCATTTGCGAATGAAATTCGGCGAGGCGGCTTTCCGGACAATCAAAGTCGATCTGCAGTTCGATCCCCCCGGGATGTTCGAAAGACCATTCCTCAATGATTTTGCGGATCCAGTCATCGCATGATGTTCTTGTCTCCGGAGACCATCCGCCGGCCGCGACCGAGGGGAAGATCCGCAGCACGGCGACAGGCCCGCTCCCTCCAAAACCGCGCAGTGCGTCATGATCAACCTCGACTCGACGAAGTTGTAAGCCATCGGGCTCAGCGGTGATCTCAGCGGCAAGACAGAGTATCCCGGAAAGGCGCGCCCGCGGTTCCGTGACCGCTCCGGCCAGTGTTTCATTCCAGGAACGCTGCCACACGTAGGCCTCGTGAGCGAGAGGAGTCGGGGCGCGCAAGCGGGTTGCCCACCCCATGAGGGCGCCAAACAGGACGAGAAGTCCAAGCAGAAGCAGACTGCTGCGCCACATCGCCGCTGCTCTCGAACCGTGCAGTGCTTGCGGAAGATTCCTGTATGCCATCGTCGAAGAACGGCCGGATTCTGCCATGCGACTTCTGCTACTGCGAGGAAAAACCACAGGCACTCAGTATAGACCTTTCGGCATCGCGGTTACAAAAGGTTCACTCTCTGCGAAGCGTGTAGCGGTGGCCCGGACCGTCTTCGAGGACGATGGTTTGCCGATCCCCCGCCCCTCTCATCGAAACGATTCGGGACCGGTGAACTTCTGCTCCCGATCCGTTAACGTAAGGGACTACGATCAGTATCCCATCGACAATCCGCCATTTTCCGCGAAACCCATCGGGAGGGTCGACCTGGAACGTGCCGTTAGGAAAATAATGGGTCGCGTGCCGCCCACCCTTCCAAATTCCCGGGAACGAAGAATCGTCCGACGGGTAAGGCTTCGATCCAAAGCCGCCGTGTGGCATCATGGACGAACATGAGGAAAGCGAAAGAGGAAACAAGAGAGGGAATGCCAAAGCGGGACGTTTGCCGGAACGAAATTTTTTCACCCCCTTCATACCCATTTTCAGCCGTCCTTTTTTTGATCTTTTCGATACTTGATCAGGGCCCAGAGAAGGAAACACAAAAATACAAATGCATCCACCAATAAAGCTCGGGAATTCATAGATCCTTGAAATCTTTTGAAACTGCAATGTCGAACGTTCCCGTAAACCGTCTCTGCCAAGATTATTTCGCAGGGATCGAATGGCTGCAAGGAAAGATTGACGCCTTCGGTGCGAGGCCCCGTTTTCCCATGGGAGACACGTGGGTGGCCTCTGACTTACGAGGATGGGTTCGGATGTAGGGCCGCTGCCAAGGCACGGGAAATCCCCGAAAAACCAGTCAATACTCCTCTCGCAACATCAACGTCGTCACCGACCGATCCCACTCGGTGATCACGTAGAACGACCCCGCCTCGATGTCGTATCGACTCAAGAGCCTTCCGCCTTCCTTCAGGTCGAGGTCGTTCGCCCGCTTGTCGTCATCCCCGAGATCGCCCCAATCGCCGCAATGATGACGGTTCAGCAACCGGTCGATCTCCGCAGGGTCAAGCGCCAGTGCAGCCGCCCCGGCCGAAAGGTAAACGTCTCCCAAGGGAAACAGGGGTCTGAGAATGCGAAAGCCCATCGTCGTGAAAGTCTTGGTTTCAGGGTTCAGGTTCAAGCGCGGAATCCGATCCGCCGGCCACCGGTTTTGCGGCCCGAATGCTTCTCTTTCGCCGCCTTGGCCCGCTTGATCTCGCGGAGCAGCATTTCCTCTGTCACCAGCCACTTTGCCGGATCAGGATCGCGGCTGCCGGCGTGGATCGCGTTCCGGCAGATGTTGAGGATGTCCCCTCCGCTCAAACCCCCGCTTTGTTCCGCGAGATTCGTAACGCAGTGGAGAAAGCCGGAGGCAAAGCACAGATTGGCCTTCACCCGCTCGGGGTTGGGTAGATGGAGGGCGAAGAGCTCCCGGCGCATGGAGGCGTCGGGAAGG
>JALRFZ010000255.1 GCA_023253615.1 Verrucomicrobiales bacterium
CGCCTTCCTCGCCACCACCATGGTCTGCGCGAAATGCCACAACCACAAGTTCGATCCCGTCACCCAGGTCGATTTCTTCGCGATGCAGGCCGTCTTCGCCGGAGTCCAGCACGGCGAGCGCGACCTGCGCGGCACCGACGATGCCGGACGCAAAGCGCGCGCCGAAAAGCTCGCCACCGAAATCGCCACGCTGCGGAAAGAACTCGCTGCTCTCAAGCCCGCGTCCTACCTCGGCTCGACCCTCTTTATTGACGAACTTGACCCTGTCAGGACCACCCAACTTGCCGAGCCGAAAGGAGAGGGCAGGAACCGCGAAGGCTACCAGCGCGGTCACCTCGGCGACCTCGGCGGCGTGGACCGTCTCCCGAACGTCTCGGGGGGCAGCTATCTCTGGTTCGAAAGCGTGCCCGGTCGTGATGTCTTTGCGTGGCGTCCGCAGACCACCGGGAAAAAGCGCGTCTGGCTCTCGTGGGGCAGCGGGTTTCTTTCCCATACCACCGACGCGCGCTATGTGCTAGACCACGACGGCGATCCTGCGACGCGCGAAGACCAGTCCGAGATCGCCAAGGTCGATCAGCAGAAATTCGCCGACGGCACCGCCGATGTCGGCAACAAGGCGATGTGGTCGGGCTTTTACGATGCCGGTGAGCATGACTTCTCGGAGAAAACCGCGATCTTCCTGCGTGGCGGCCAGACCGGTGCCGCGATCAGCGCCGATGTCCTCGTGCTGCAGGACGCCGGAGCCACCGGCAGCCAGCCAAGACTGCGGGCGCCGGTGAATGCGAAGGGCAACGAGGAATCCTTCACACCCGTCGAGGCGCGCTTCGTGCGTTTTACGATCGAGGCCAGCAGCAGCGGGCAACCGTGCATTGATGAATTGGAAATCTGGTCCGGCGAAACGAACGTCGCCCTCGGCGGCAAACCGACGTCGTCCGGCGATTTCCCGAACAACGCCTCGCACAAACTCGCCCACATCAACGACGGAAAATTCGGCAACGGACGCTCTTGGATTTCCAATACGCCCGGCAAGGGCTGGGTCATGATCGAACTGAAGGCGCCCGCGACGGTCGATCGCATCACCTGGGCGCGCGACCGCGAAGGGAAATACAGCGACCGACTCGCCACCCGTTACCGTATCGAAGTGGCGAAAGACGCGATCGGTCCCTGGCATACCGTGGCCTCCTCCGAAGGGCGTGCTCCGGTCGGGGCTCCCGCCGCCGACGCCGTCACCTACGACCTCGCCGGACTCGACCCTGACCAAGCCAAAAAAGCCCGTGCCGTGTGGGAGCGCATCGCCCCTCTTGAGGCCGAGCGCGCCGATCTCGCTGCCCTGCCGAAAGTCTACGCCGGCCAGTTCGTGCAGCCCAAGGAGCCGACCAAGCGCCTCTTCCGCGGCGATCCGCTTTCGCCGAAGGAAGTCGTCGCGCCCGCCAGCCTGAGCGTTTTTGCCGGAATGTCAGGGTCTTTCGCCCTCCCCGCCGACGCTCCCGAAGTCGATCGACGCGTCGCCCTCGCGAACTGGATCATCGATCCGGCGAATCCGCTCACCGCCCGCGTCATCGTCAACCGGATCTGGCATTACCACTTCGGACGCGGCCTCGTCGCGACACCGTCCGATTTCGGAGCGATGGGATTCCGCCCCAGCCATCCCGAGCTGCTCGATTGGCTCGCCGCCGAACTCGTCGAGCATGGATGGTCGCTCAAGCACCTCCATCGGCTCATCCTCACCTCGCGGACCTACCGCCAATCCTCCGCCCCGCGTCCCGAAGCGATCCAGGCCGACGCGGGATCGGAATTCCTCTGGCGTTTCCCCCCGCGGCGCCTCGAGGCCGAGTCCATCCGCGACAACGTTCTCCTCGTCAGCGGCGCGCTCGACACGCGGATGTATGGCCCCGGCTTCCTCCTCTTCGAGCCGAACGCCAACTACGCCCGCAACTGGGTCGCGAAGGACGACTTCAATGCCGCCGACTACCGCCGCATGGTTTACTCGCTGAAGCTGCGAATGGAGCACGACGCCATCTTCGGCGCCTTCGATTGTCCTGACGCCGGACAGGTCATGCCCGCCCGCGGCCGCTCGACCACGCCGATCCAGGCGCTGAATCTCTACAACAGCGGTTTCATCGTCGATCAGGCCGGGCGTTTCGCCGAGCGCGTCAAAGCGAACGCCGGGACCGATGATCCCGTGAAGCTCGCCGACGAGGCCTTCCTCCTCGCTTTCGGAAGGACCTGCGATCCGACCGAACGCGAGGAAGCCGCCTACCTGACAAAACAACACGGGCTCGTCAGTCTGTGCCGGGCGCTGCTGAATTCGAACGAATTTCTGTTTTTGCCGTGAGTTGGCGGCGGCCGGCTCGATTGCCCCGTGATTCCTGGCCCGGGTTGAAGCTTTCGGAAAAAACCTTGTCCACCTTTTGCGGGTTCAGGGAACATCCCCTTGTGATGTCTCCTGAATCCGCAACCCTCCAGCAGGCCGCCGCCGCGTTCATTCGCGACCGGATGCGGCTCGGCGCCTTTGTCGGCGGCCTGCTTCGGGACGCCCATGCCGCGGAGGACGTGATCCAGGAAGTCTGGCTGCAGCTGGCCGCCGAGGTGGAAAAGGGCACCGACATCGAAAACCAGCCGGCCTGGTGCCGCGCCGTCGCGAAGAATCTTGTCCTGAAACACTGGCGGCGGCAGCGGAACGCGAAGGTCGTCGCCGACAGCGAGGTGCTCGAAGTCTTTCTCGCCCGCGTCGACGAGGCCTTCGCCGAAACCGATGAATCCGCCAATCTCTGGGAACGCCGCCA
>JALRFZ010000258.1 GCA_023253615.1 Verrucomicrobiales bacterium
GTCCACTTGGCGCTTCGCAGCAGCACCATGGTACTGAAGACCTTGTGGTTGATCTTTTTCTCGTCGAGGTGCCGGCTGAGCTCCTGGATATCCTGGGTGAAGTTTTGCGTTTGCTTGAAGAGACGCGGCAAAGGCCCGACGATGTCCTGAGGTATTGAAGAACCGCTCTCGTTCTGAACCGCGGCCGTTTCATCGATTGCCACCATGGTGACCCGGATCAAGGGTGGCACCTGCTGGGTGAACGAGGAAAACTCATCGTCCGGATCTTTCACCCGGGTGGGATCGTTGGAGTCGTAGGAATAGTTCGGGGCGATCGCGCTGAAGTTCTCATTCCGGGAAGAACCCGCGTCTTCAAGCGAATCCCGTGGAGAGATGATGATCGTCAAAATGTTTTCAGCGAGCGGGTTCAAATGGGATTCGAAATCCCCCTCCCCGACCGAAAGCGCCTGCTTGTACCATTGATCAAACTCCTGATCCTCGCCCTTCTCCCGCTCCTCCTTGCCGTCCTGGAAAACCTGATTCGCCTCCGCCGGCGGGCGGAACTCCATGAGTCGGAAGCGGTAACGGTCGGCTGAATCGACGAAGGAAGGTTTGAAACGGCGGTCCGACCCGAAGGAGACGAAATACCCCCTCGCGTTGAAGAGGTTGTTTAGATTGCGATACTCGGTCGAGAAACCAAGCGGTGCCTGAAAAAAGACCGCATGCCCGGTCGGCTGCTGCGTGGAAGTGGCCGGCAGGGCGCTTGAAACATCGTTCATCGTGATGAAATGGAGCTCGGAGGTTGGCGCATAGCGCTCGATGTCCCCCTCTTCATTGATGACCATGTCCCAATAGGTGTTGAGCGACCCCTGGCCGATGTTTTTCGCCATGAGATCGAAGGCCACCCGCGCTTCGCGGAACTGGCTGATGCGGCTCTCCGAAAACCTCCAGCTCCTCTGGATCTGATCCAGCAAAACCGTCATCATCAGCATGAGAATCGTGAGGATCCCCATCGCCACCATCAATTCGATCAGCGAGAAAGCGGAACGATTTTCTTTCGTGTCAATCTTCTTCATGGTGCCACAGAAGAGTAGTCTTGTCCCATTTTGACGACCACCGACTGATACGTCGAGATCAGGTTGCGGTATTCATCCGACTCCCAGTCGAAATTCTGCCCGAGCCCGGCAACCGGAGCCACCTCAACAATGACGGGCCGCACGAAGGTGTTCGCTTGTCCGCCGTCGAAAGAGTAACCGTCGAATCTCGAACCGCCGACCGAAGCAGGAGCCTGGGAACTTCCTCCGACGGAAGGAATCGAAACCCTTGCCGAATAAATATGGGCGAATCCACCTTTCTTCCTCTCCTCCGACACGGATCCCTGATTGGTACTGTCGCTGAGTTCCTCGCCCTGCGCATCGTAGTAAAACTCCATGTTGTGATATTGGTCGAGCGGAGACTTGCCGCTCAAGTCCTCGAAGGGCGTCATCTGAAGTTCATTCAGGATCTGCTGGTGAATGCGGCCCTGGATCGCTTCATCACCGGCCGCCCGCATCGTTTCCATGCCCTGAGGCACCAGTCCCAGCAGCGTCACGACCGCCACCGCGGCGATCGCCATCGCGATCGTGACTTCGATGAGACTGAATGCGCGCTGAGTAGAACTTTTTGGGGAAATCATTTTCATGGAATCAAAGCTGCCAACAGGCCTCATGGTGCGAAACGACGGGGGTTGACCACGCGATAGCGGACATACGCATCCAGACCATCGAGAGTGCCTTGGGCGAAGTCCGGAATATCATCCCCTTCCGGATTCACATATCGTTCCACCAGTGATGACCCCCGATACTCCGCCTGAACCGTGTCCGTCGAAGGATTCCACTCGGCATAGCCTCCGTCCCCGTCGCGGCGCGCCTGCTTGAGGACCTGCGCGCGATAGTGGACGAGGAACGTGTTCGATTTCGTGGTGATGCGGGTCTGGATGTTGGTGTACGGGCGCTCGCGGGAATTATCCCCCACAAGAGAATGGTCTTTCCAGTATTTTCCGGACTCCATGTCATCGACGGATGGAACATAGGACTCGATTGCGCCCCGGTTACCGAGTTTGAGACGGTTCGAGACCTCTTCGGGGATCAAGTGAACATCACAAATCTCGGTAGCCGATTTGAAAAGATTCGCACCGTTCTCGAAACGATCGTAGAACTGGGCCAGGGTATCATCCTCGCGGATGATCGACCTGAGTCGCTTGCCCTGGAGGTTGCCGCCATAGGGGTTGTCCCTCCAATGATATCCACGTCCGCGCCCGAAATTGTGTTTGTAGTCAAGGTGCCACTTGTTCGGAACACACAACATCATTTCCGAACGGAAGACACCACGCAGGGCCGTACTGCGCTGGATGTGCTGGAAAGGAACGATGTCGAAGTTCAAATTGACCTTGCCCCCCGTCGACAGAGGCTCGCTGATCGCGTAGGGCTCGACGACCGGCATCCAGAAGAGATCCATGATGAGATGATCCGGAGGGTTATCCGCTCCCGGATGCCTGCGAACACCATCACGCGAACTTCCTTCCAAGGCCGGCCTGAAAAGAAGCGTGCGCCACGGATCATCCGTAGTTGCGCCCGTGGGGAGTGAGCCAAACATTCCTGGACCAGAGACGATTCGATTCGGTGAAAAATAGGCAGGACCTCCGGATTCATGCTGCCACTCCAGATTGAAGTAAGGAAACTCTCCATAGTTTCGACGGGAATCCCAATAGTCCTGCTGCTCCCGCTGAAATTTCGTCTTGAGGGAATGCGTGTTGCCTTCATCCGGCTTATTGATGTACGGACCATCGATCATCAAACCCGCCCCGTTGTCGAAATCTCCGTAACGTTGCACATCTTTCGATTTTTCCACACCGAAAGGCAGCGGGACCTTTCCATTATACGGATTGTTACCGGGGAGGTCAGGGATGATCATGTAATCCTTCTCGATCGCAGCCCCCCAGTAGCCGCCACCCACCGCGTTGGTTTGTGAATGGGCCAACGGACGTTCACCATAGTATCGATGCTTCTCGAACACCTCATCGTCATCGATTTCCGCCCTGGCGGCAACAACGCGAGCATCGCCATGGAGGATCTCCACAGATTGTACGATATCCCCGATGCCGAAGGGACTTGGCCGGTGGTGGACACTGATCTGCCCGAACCTACCCGTCGCGATAGGATCCTTCGAGTTGTTGATCCCACGCTGCGTCGAGATTCTGGTCGTTCCCTGGGCCGTCTTGTTTACCAAAGCGTTTCCCGGGTCCGCGCCTAGGCTATTGGTTTCGAGAAAGCCGAAAGTATCCTTTTCAAGCTGGTCGAACTCGTTGAAGTATCCACCATACTGGTTGCGATAATCATTTGCGCGATTCGGATCGAACATCAGCGGGCGCCGTGCCGCCAGCCCTTTGGTTGCGTATTCTTCAGCTCCGTGAAAGGTGAAATTCGGAACTTCAACAGTGATTTCCTGAATGAGCTCCCCCCCTTCGACACCATACTGGTCGACACCGCCATTGGGGGCCGACTCCTCGGAACTTTCACCGCCGTGGTAGAATCGGAAGGTCACGTCGCCACCCTTGAAGTCAACCAATCCGGGAAGAAACAGATTGTTATCCTTTGCCGCCCCGAGGATCTTGAAAGGGGCGGTAACCAGATCGTAGCGGTATGCGTTTGCAATTTTATCCACATCTCCTTTGACTTTGAGATCGGTGCGCAACACATCGGGAATCAGTTCATATCCACGGTCAAAGTAGGTCAAACGGGTTCTTCCACCGGTTACATCGCGGTTGTTCGCTGCCTGGGTGCTGGGATAGCCGAGGCGCCGATAGAGGTTGTTCGTAAAGCCTCCCGTGACGGCCAATCCGTATTCGAAAGGCATCGTGCCCCCATAGCGGCGTCCACCCCAAGCCGAATCGACCCGGTTCGTCGCGAACCGCCAGATGTTCTGTGGAAACCGATCGAAACCAATGAAAGGGATCGTGTCACCCCATAAAGCGCCCGCTGGAGTTGAAGTATCCTGGAGAAAACGGAACTGATCATTTGTTTTGATTTCGATTTCAATCTCCATGTCGGGATTGATGGAATTCCAACCGATGCTTGGAGTGAACATGTTGAAGTAGAACGCTCCTTGAACCAGTTGCTCGTCGTCTTTGAGTCTCGTCAATCCGTTGCTGAAAGGGGAACCCGATCCGCTCGGGGTAAGAGCTTCACGGCGGAACTTGAACTGAACAGGATCCCCGGACCGTGGATTCTTAGGATTCTGGACGACTGCGGCAAAGTACGCTGGGTCGAGATAGGCCAACTGCCAGTTCCAGTTTTCCGGCTTCAAGGCTTCTTGATAGAGCGGGGAGCCCGACAACCTCAGGTTCCGCAGCCAGATTGGTTCGTGTTCCGGGTTAGTTAACAGATTCCCTGTGAAATTCACCGGATGCGGGGGAAAGTTGCGGTAGACGGGGGTCTGTGAAGGAGGAAGGTTGTAGGTGCTCGCGGCGCGATATCCACGCGTCCCCATGTGGGCGGGCATGGGTGAATCGTCAGGCTCGGCACAAGAGATGACTTGGACCTGAACGGCCGAAAGCGTGTAGAAGCGGCCAAATCCCTTCGTATTCTCGATTCGGATCGGCACCACCTGCCCGTGCCCCTTCATACCAATCGCCTTGTTCCTCTGATCTCGTGGATTGGTGTAGGTGATATGATTTTCAGTGTTCACGGAAACATACGCGGAATCGAAGCTGCTTCCGTAGAGACTATCGTCATGAAGGTTGGTCGTGCGGATGTAATCGAATATCTGGGTCAGGATCTGTTGATGCGCTCCGCCAGGATATTTACTTGAAAAACTGTCACCATAACCCGGAAACGGATCCTCCAGCAGACCAAGCAGATACTGATAAAGGTCTTTGTTACGCGGAATATTCTCGTAGTCATATGTGGTGCTATCGGCATTCTTCCGCTTGAAAATGTATTCGTATCTCGGGTAGTCACCGGCATCGGCCTTGCCAAGAGACGCGCAGTAATGGATCAATCGATCAAAGGGAGAGAGATGGGTCTTCTTGTATGCCTCGGTATCATAGGGGGCATCGTAGATCGGCCAGATCGCCACACGAGGAAGGTTGAACATGTTCGTTTCAGGCGCACGGCTGTTCGCCGTGATGAAAAACTTCGAACGCTCCAGATATTCGCTCAGCTCGCTCGCAGGCACGGGACGCCCCTTGGCATCGGGAAACTCATGAGGGGTGCGGTCCGATCGCATGATGACATCGTCAATGGTCGGAAAAAGCGGCTCCTTGTCGGCAACGAGCCCGTTTTCCTCTTCTTTTCGGCGGGTGTCGATGACGCGGGTTCCGGACTCGGACCCACCCCCTACGACGCGGGGAACGACGTCGAAAAGCATCTCCATGGCATCGCGGTCATTGACGATATCCAGCACCCCGGGGGCGAGCGCGGGAATCAGGTGCGTCGAAGCCGGATGGCCGGGATATCGCTGCCACTCCTTCTGCGCCGGCTGATATTTGCCCATGTTCATGTCCAGCTCTCCTCCCGTTTTGGGAATGTCCCAGGCAAGCCCGCCCGCATGGGTGTTGATGTTCAACTTGGTCGTTTCGTCGTCCGCCCAGAAAGCGAAGCGTGCCACCATGGGATTCTTGGCCGACGGCGTCCCGCTCCCTGAAATGACCCGGAAGGAGGATGGCGCATCGCCGGAACCACTGTCATTCAAAGTCCCCAGCGTTCCATCCGCCAGCTGATAGATCCACCTCACCGGCATGGCAACGTGGCCGTCACGGCTCTTCGCCACCCTTGCGGCCTCCTCACCCAACGCCCCCCCTTCCGCCAGTTGCCGCCCCGGCAATTCATTGTAGCTGAATCCCTCGACCCCGTCCTGATCCTCTCCGAGCGGCTGGGGCCATTGGGGCACCGAAGAGGCATTCGGATGGACAATCGGGTAATACACCTTCTCACCTCGGATGACAGGTTCGTTCAAATCCACGAAATGATGTGGTTTGTCCGACCAGCCCTTCAAATCCATGAAATCCGACTGGAAATCGCTCCAGTCCGTCGTCTTCATCCGGTCGTCGGAATACAGCTTGTATGCAAAGTCCTGGTTCCCCCCGTCATCCCACTGCCGGATCGCACCCGGCTGCGAGGCCCAGGCCTTGGTGGTGCCGACCGTGGTCGCCTCCCGGATCTGCGCGATCACGAAGTTCACGGCCTGCTCGCCGACCTGCTGGGCCTGGAGCCCCTGCGAGTAGGTGTTGGAGGCCCGGTGTTCGCTCGTGGCCAGGGAGAAGAAGGTCAGCACGAGGATGGTCGTGAGGGCCATCACGGTGAGGACGGTGACGAGGGCGACGCCGCGTCGATCCTTGCTGAAAAGCCGGCTGGGCTTGAGGGTTTCCGGAAGTTTCATGGCTGCTGAGAAGTGGGATTCCGAGACGAAAACAGCGGGGTCTCGTTTTTGAGGGCCGCTTTACGATGTAAATTGAAGGAAATACAAAGACAATACAAGACTATTTTCGCAATTCGGCAATTTTTTTGCCCATACAATGTATTTACCGGGCGAAATCGCGGGGTTCCGGAGGAGGAGACCGCCCGCAAGATCATCAGGAAATCCGGATCCCGACAAGCCAAAACCTTCACCGACGTGGAATTTTCCGCCGCCACCACGCTTTCAGCGGCTCATGGCCTGGAGTTGGTCGAGCTCGCGGACGAAGCCCGGATAGCTCGACTCGACGCATTCGATCCCCTTGATCACCGTCTCCCCTTCGGCGAAGAGACCGGCGATGGCAAAGGCCATGGCGATGCGGTCGTCGCCGAGGGAGGGGATTTCAGCGCCCTTGAGGGTCGAGCCTCCGGTGATCTCCATGCCGTCGGCGAACTCATCGACGGTCACGCCCATGCGGCGCAGGTTTTCGGCGACGGTGGAAATGCGGTCGCTCTCCTTGACGCGCAGTGACTGGGCGTCCTTGATCACCGTCCTGCCCTCGGCGAGGGCGGCGGCGACAGCCAGGATGGGGATCTCGTCGATGAGGGTCGCGATCTCGGCCCCGCCGATCTCGGTGGCGGTGAGTCCGTTGCCGACGACCTCGATCGAGCCCATCGGCTCGCACCCGGAGGTGTCGATCCGTTCGATGATCTTGGCCCCCATGCGGATCATCACTCCGAGGATCCCGTTGCGGGTGGGGTTGAGGCCGACCTGGTGGATCATCAGCCTCGCACCTTTGCGCGCGGCGGCGGCGACAATCCAGAAGGCGGCGCTGGAAAGATCTCCGGGAATCCGGATGTCGCGTGATTCGGGCGTCTGTCCGCCCCAGATCGAGACGGTATCGCCCTCGCGGAGGTTTTTCACGAGCAGGTAGTTGAGCATGCGCTCGGTGTGATCGCGGGAGGGCTGGGGCTCGGAAAGACTCGTCCTGCCCTCGGCGGCGAGCCCGGCGAGGAGCACGGCGCTCTTGACCTGGGCGCTGGAAACCGGGGATTCGTAATGGATCGCCTTGAGTTTTTCCCGGCCGAGGATCCGGATCGGCGGCGTGCAGCGGTCGCCATGGCCCTTGATCCTCGCGCCCATGCGCTCGAGGGGGATCGCCACCCGGTTCATGGGGCGTTTGGAAAGGGATTCATCCCCGGTGAGGGTCACCTCGCACGGATTCGAGGCGAGGACGCCGCATAGGAGGCGCATGGTCGTGGCACTGTTGCCGCAGTCAATCGGCCTGCCGGGATCCTGGAATTCGCCCCGGCAGCCCTGCACGCGGAGGTGGGTGCCACCGGATCCGAGCGATTCGATCTCGACCCCGAGGGCGGTGAGCGCGTTCATCATCGCGAGACAATCCTCGCTGGCGAGGAATCCGGTGATTTCACAGGGTCCGTTCGAAAGCGCGGCGAGCAGCAGGGCGCGATGGGAGATGCTCTTGTCTCCGGGAACGGTCAGTTCCGCCGAGAAATCCTTCACTTTCTTGACTCGGAGGTCGGCCATGAGCGGCGATGGAGGCCAGTGGTTTCAGGTGCCCGGGGCTTTTGCCGGGGCGGGCGGAGGCAGGGTCGCACGCAATTCGCGGGCTTCGGACAACAAGTCGCGGAGGCGATCCCTGTCAAGCGTGTCGAGGGCCTCCTTCCAGGCTCCGAGTTCCTCAAGATAAGCGGCGAGACGGCGCGAAACGGCCTCGCGGTTGTCGTTGAGGATGTCGGCCCACATTTCCTCGGGGCCACCGGCGACGCGGGTGGTGTCGCGGAATCCGCCGCCACTGAGCCGGACCGCCCCCGGCTCCCACGCGAGGACGGAGCGGGCTAGCGCGGCGGCGACGAGATGGGGCAGATGGCTGATCCCGGCGACGAGCTCGTCATGGCGCCCGGGAGAAAGATGCGACACGACTCCCCCCAGTCTCGTCCAGAAGGCCTCGAGCCGGGGCAGCAGGGCCGACCCCTCTTCCCCGGGGGTGAGGACGATCGGAGCTCCCTCGAAGAGATCGGCCGAAGCGAACGCGAGCCCTTTCTTCTCCGATCCGGCCATGGGATGGCTGCCGATGAAGACGCCGCCCCGCTCGCGGACGAGCGGCCCGATCTCCCGGACGACGGGGGCTTTGACGCTGCCCACGTCGGTGACGAGGACCTGCGATCCCGCTGGAAACGGGCCCATCCGGGAAACGACGGATGCCATGTGGCCCGTCGGCATGGCAAGGACGAGGCAATCGGCCCCGGCCACCGCTTCATCGACATCGGTGGAGGCGAGATCGACGAGACCGGGCTCGCGCCGCAGCTCCTCGACCGCCTCGGGACGCCGCGCCCAGGCGGTGAGCGAGGTCTCCGGGCATCGTTCGCGCAAGGCGCGGAGGAGGGATCCCCCGATCAGCCCGGGAGCGAGCACGGCGACGCGGCGAAACGGGGCTTCGCGTTCGGTGCTCAGGGAACCTTGAAGTAGATTTTCTTCCCGGGATTGTTCGGATCGGGGATCTGCACCTGGGTGCCGCGCTTCAGCGGCTCTCCGGTGGGATTCCCCGCCGAATCATACTTCTCGATGGAGATCTGCCCGAGCGAGGCATGGGTGCCCGGCAGGGTCACCACGAGGGGGTTTCCGGGAACGGCATTCGCATACGGCATCTCGGAGGTCGCGGGGGTCGAGGGTGCCGGGGGCGGCGTCGGTTTTTCCTCTGCCGGCGGATTCACCGCGGGGGCGGAACCAATGTCGCGGACATCGCGCATTCCGGGAGCGGCGGGCGCGGTGCCCGGGGCAGGAGCGGGAGCCCCGGGTGTCGTGCCGGGCGCGGGTGCCGCCCCGGTGTAACCGAAACGTCCCCCCGCCTGATCCGGCGGCACCGGAGCACCGGGAGCGCCAGGCACGGGCGGTTGGCCGGGCTGACCATACTGGGCCGGCGGCACCGGCGGCTGGGCGACGGGTTGCTCCGGGTTTTTTGATTTGCAACCCGTGACGAGGACGGAAAGTCCGGTCAGGATCACAAGGGAGCCGAGGGGCGCAAGTTTCATAGGAAGCGGCGAAGCTAAGGAAAGGCGAGAGGTTAGAAAAACTTTTAAACTTCTCAAGCAGGAAAATACGCCGCAATTCGGCACTCCGCGATAAAAAATCCGGCAACAACCCGTTGAGAAACGGAATTTTTCTCAAAAAAGTTCAAAATTACGCGCATTCCACCTTTGGGACGACTCCCTCACTCGGCTTTGAGCTGCCGGAATTCGCCCCCCGTTCCGCGCACGATCCGGGTCCATTCCTTCTCATCATCCGGCTTTGGCTGAAAGGCGATGAAATTCAAGGGGATCTCTCCCTGCGGCCCCTGATCGAGCTTGTCGACCGCCTTCTTGATTTCCTCGTAGGGGATGTTGCCGAGCCCCCCGCCCTCTCCGGCTCGCCATTGGAAACTCGCGTCGGAGATCAGGAAGATCACATCGGGCCGCATCGCGATGCTTCTTTCGAGCACTCCGACGACGCCCTGGACATTGCTGATGACACCGGAGGTGGAGGCGCTCATCGCTCCGCTCTTGTTCCACTTTTCCTCGACCCATTTTTTCGCGAGATCCTTGTTCGCCGGCGTCGCGGCGATGAGCTCTTCGGTGAAAGGCATGTAATTCCCCGTGAATTGGATGATGGAGAACTGCGCGCTGATGGGCAGACCACCGATGAGCTTGATCGTCTCCTCCTGGATGCGCTCGAGCGGGATCCCGGCGGCGTTCGCCTTGTTCACCACGCTCGAGGAGACATCAAAAAGGAGGAGGATGCGTTGCCCCTGCGTCTGCACGCCGAAGAAGCTCATCCCCTGCCCTGTCCCGCCACCTCCGGCGAGCCCTTGTCCGAGACCCGATCCGAGCGCGGCGCTGCCGACGAGGCTGTTGACCTGATCGGAGATGAGTTCGGAAGGATCGAGCGGCAGCATCTGATCGAGATCGACCTGGGGCAGCTCCGGCAGGGCGAACTCGACCGGACGGGTGCTGACGAGCTTGTCGTTGAAGGTCGGCTTCGGGGCCATCGCCTCGTGTTTGGCCACGTTCATTTTGTGTTCGGGCGTCTTCGGCGGGATTTTCACCACCTTCTTCATTTCGAAACGCGCCTCGGGACGGGTGAACTGTTTCGCCACCGTCCAGATCCCGAAGATCAGCAAGACCACCCCATGGACGACGATGCTGCTGATGATGATGGAACCGATGAGGGCACGGCGGTGGCTTTTCTCCTGCGAGATCCCGTCGCGACGAGGTTTCGGGGCGCGCTTTTTCTTCCGCGGACGAGGTGGCGGCGGCGACTCGGGCTGGAGGGAAATGGAAAGCTCACTCATCCGTTGCTCCTGCGAGGGTGACTCCACGGATACCCGCCTCGGCGCAGGCGTTCAGGACATCGACGAGACGCTGGTGCGGCACGGTATCGTGCGGCGCGAGGGTGACGAGCGCCTCGGTCTTCGCGTTTTCGGCGGAGAGGCGGAACCTCGTCAGGACGGCCCGCAGCTCGGGCAGGCTCGTGCTGGCGGGTTCGTCGAGATTCTGCTCGTTCAGCACGACCTGCCCCGAGGGCTCGATGATGACACGTGCCTCGTCGGGGATGTCGACGACCTCTTCCTGCGCGACCTGGCCGGGCAGGCCCATCGGGATGTCGCGCTCGGGTTTGACCGGCTTCGCCGAGACCATGAAAAAGACGAGAAGGAGGAAGACCATGTCGATCATGGGCGTCATCTGCATCTCCACGGTGGAGGAGCGGCGCTGTTTCCTGCGTCTCATCGGACTGAAGAGGGTCGGGTCGGTCGGTAAAGAGGGTAGGGTCCGGGGTTCAGTTTTCGTGGACGCCGAAGATCAGGTCGATCGCGCCGACTTCGGTGGCCATCTCGACGAACTCGCGGATCTTTTTCGTCGGTGTTTTCTGGTCGGCGCGCAGATAGATCTGCAGCGGAGGAAAATCACGGAATTTCACGCGGAGGTGGGCGAGCACTTCGTCCTTCGACGCGGCGCGGTCGCCGATGTAATAATTCCCCTCCCCGTCGATGTTGATGACGTCGCGCTGTGTTTTTTCGGGAGAGGCCGCCGTCACGGCGATGGGCAGGCGGATCGGCACGCTCAGCTCCTGCTCGGTGATCTTCTGGGTGACCATGAAAAAGATCAGCAGCAGGAAGGTCATGTCGATCATCGGAGTGAGCTGGAAACTCACCTCGTCGAGCGACTTCTTGCGGCGGCGGATCATGCGGAGGGAGCGTGGCGCTTTGTCAGGATTCCGCCGGGGTCTCCGCGGGCTCGGCGGCACCCTGGAGACGGATCTCGCCGGAGAGGATGTCGATCGCGAAACTGGCGTGCTTTTGCACCGTGGTCATGACGCCCTGCAGCTTGTCGCGGAAGAAGAAGTAGAAGAACATCGCGGGGATCCCGACGATGAGCCCGCCCGCGGTCGTCACCATCGCGACCTTGATGCCGCCGGCGAGTTCCTTGGCATCGCCGCTCGTGGTGGCGAGTTTGTCGAAGGATTCGATCATGCCCCAAACCGTGCCGAGCAGTCCGATCATGGGGGCGAGCGTCGCGAAGATGTTGAGATAATTCACCCAGACCATCTGCCGGTGCTCTTCCTCGTCGAGGGCCTCGGCGGCGGCCTCCGTCATGCTCGCCTTGTTGGCGAGATCGCGGTCGAAGTTCACCTTCAGCAGGGCGCCGGACATGACGCGCCCGTAACTGCTCGGATGGGAGGAGCAGGCGCTGTAGGCTGAACCGACGTCGCGCGAGGCCATTGCCGCATTCACCTGATGGACGAGGCTCTGCGGAGCCATTTTGTTTTTCGAGATCTGCACGAAGCAATAGACCGCCACGGCGATCGTGCCGATGGAGCAGAGCAGGAGCACGTGCATGAATCCGCCGCCCTGGTGATAGAGATCGAGGGCCGAGACATCCTGGGCGACCACTCCGGCAGCGGGATCGGGTGCAGGGGCGTCCTGTGCGAAGAGCGGCGCGACGAACCCGGCGGCAACCACCGGCGCGGCGATGACGAGAAAACGAT
>JALRFZ010000298.1 GCA_023253615.1 Verrucomicrobiales bacterium
GGCGGCCAGGCGATGGGAGGAAATCCTGACATTCGCACCATTCATGAAACACGTCCAACGCGATAGAAGGAAGAGGAAATCCCCAGTCACGACAAGGGCTCTGGGCTTAGGTTGACGCGAATGGGAACCTACCGCATCGGCGCTTGGATCGACGACGCGGATTTGATCCGCTCGCACCCCCATTACCCCGTCGCATTCCTCTGCATCGTCCTCGGAGCTTTCACGAAATCCGCGCAAGTGCCGTTTCACTTCTGGTTGCCCGGGGCCATGGCCGCCCCGGCGCCCGTCAGCGCCTACCTGCATTCCGCGACGATGGTGAAGCTCGGTGTGTATCTTCTCGCAATCCTGCATCCCGCGCTGGGAGGCACGCCGCTCTGGCACAACCTTCTCGTCGGCTTCGGCGCGGCAACGATGCTCTGGGGAGCCATCGTGGCAATGGTGCAGACGGATCTGAAGAGATTGCTCGCCTTTTCGACGGTGAGTGCCCTCGGCACCCTGACGATGTTGCTGGGAATGGAGCATGTTCTTTCGGTAAAGTAGCGGTGCTGTTCTTCATCGTACATGCGCTCTACAAAGGCGCGTTGTTCATGGTGGCTGGCGCCCTCGAAAAGGGCACGGGCACCCGCGAGATCTCGCAATTGAGGGGGCTCATGCACCGGTTTCCCGCGCTCGGCATCGCTGCTGTCGCGGCGGCTTTTTCCATGTCGGGACTACCGCCTTTCATCGGATTCATTTCGAAAGAGTTGCTCTACGAAGTGAAGCTCGCCACGCCGACAGTCGGCATCACTCTTCTGATCTCCGGCATCGCAGCGAACGCGGCGAACGTGGTCGTGGCTTTGAAGGTGGGCTTGCTGCCCTTTTTCGGGGACCTCCGCGGGGACGGCCCCAAAAACCTCAAACCGTCGAAAATCGGATTTTGGATCGGTCCGGTTGTCCTTGGTATCGGCAGCCTCGTTCTTGGTCTGTTTCCAAACGCGATCCTTGGCAAGCCACTCGCGGCGGTGGTCGCGCAAATCGCGGCGGAGGATGTGAGCATCAAGCTGAAGCTTTGGCACGGGCTGAATCTGGTGCTCCTGCTCAGCGTGGTCACCGTTCTCGCAGGGGCATGCCTGTTCCTGATGCGGCGCCGGCTCTCACGATACGCGAATGCTCTGCGTGATGCGACGCGATGCAATGGTGTCGCGTTGTTCCGCTCGGGGATTGCGTCTTTCTTGAATGGTGCTGCCTTGATCACCCGATCCATCCAATCCGGCAGACTCCACCACCATCTGGCGGTGATTTTCTCGGTTGCCGTGGCCGGCTTGGTCGCCGCTTGGTGGGGTAGCGGCTACCAACTCCGCCTGCCCTCACGCGGCCAGCCCAGAGCCGACGTCATCCTCACGACGCTGTTGCTCATCACTGCGGCCGTCGCCTTGGTCGCCTGCAGACGCCGCATGACGGCCGTCCTGATCCTCGGATGCATCGGTTTTGGAGTCGCCGCGTTTTTCGCGCTTCACGGAGCCCCCGATCTCGCAATCACGCAGATCCTCGTAGAGACACTGACCCTGCTGCTTTTCGCTCTCGCCCTCTACGGACTACCCGCGATGCGGGAAGAGCGCCGGGCGGGGGTGTCGCGCGCGATGGCAGCGACGCTTTCGGTCGGGGTGGGGCTGGGTTTCACCCTCCTGACCCTGAAAGCCTTTGACATACAGGTAGCCGAGGCGGTTTCAAGAGAGATCGCCGCCAGGAGCTTGCCGGAAGCTCACGGCAGAAACGTCGTAAATGTGATCCTGGTCGATTTTCGCGCGCTCGACACCCTTGGCGAGATCACGGTGCTCTTGATCGCCGCTCTCGGTGTCTCCGCAATGCTGGGACGCGGTCGCTCGTCGCTCTCACGGGAGCGCCGGAACGGATCCCCCGTGCTTTCGGCTTCGGCCCGCTATACCGCGCCGGCGATGCTGGTGTTTTCCATTTATCTTCTCCTGCGGGGACACAACGACCCAGGCGGCGGCTTCATCGGCGGACTCGTCGCGGCGATGGCCGCGGTGCTCACGCATCTCGCCCACCCCTCCGCTCCGCTGCGGGTCTTTGCCCTCGGAGCCCCCTCGCTGATGGTTGCGGGACTTTCCACCGCTGCCTTGTCAGGCTTGCCCGGCCTGATCACGGGCAAAGGTTATCTTGCGGCGCTCTGGGGTGCCGAGATCTCCCTGCCTGCCGTTGGAAAGGTCAAATTCGGCACCCCTCTCCTCTTCGATATCGGCGTTTATCTCGTCGTCGCGGGAGTCGTCCTGCTTCTTTACAAATCCATGGAAAGCCGTCGCATCCCGGAGCCTGTCTCCCCACCCCACCCTCCAAACCTCTGATGGAAACACTCTCCGCCCTCCTGATCGGCGTCTTTGCCGCCTGCGGCACCTGGTTACTCCTGAGGCACGGCCTTTTTCGCATCCTCCTTGGCCTCGCCCTCCTCGCTCAAGCCGCCAATCTACTTGTCTTCACCGCCGCCGGCCTTGGTCGCGGTGATACGGCGATCATTGCAGGGGACGCCGCCGCACTACCCGACGGCCATCCCGATCCACTCGCTCAAGCCCTTGTCCTCACCGCCATCGTGATCAGCTTTGGTGCGCTCGCGTTCTGCCTCGTCCTTTTGAAAATGACCCGCGCACGCACCGGAACATCCGGTATCGACGCCCTCGCCAAGACGGAATCATGACGGAATCCACCCTCGTCGCACTACCGGTGATCCTGCCCCTCGGACTTGCCTTGCTGTCCTGGTCGTGCCGCCGTTCCCCCACCGGATCGCGGGTCGCCCTCATCGGCGGCAGCGCCCTGCTTCTGGCTCTCGCCATCCCCCTTTTCCTCGTGGTGCGCGAAGCCGGCACTCCCCTGCGGCTCGATTTCGGAGCGTGGCGGAAGCCGCTCGGAATCTCTTTCAAGGTGGATCTCCTTTCAGCCATTCTTGTCGCCGTCAGCTCCATCGTCGGTTTCGCCGGAGCCCTTTTTGCAGCGGGGGAGACGGGCCGGATCCTCTGGGCAAAGGGTTACGGCACCTTCTTTTTCCTGCTTTTCGCGGGGATCAACGGTGCCTTCCTCACCCACGATCTCTTCAACCTCTTCGTCTGGTTCGAGGTGATGCTGATGTCCTCGTTCGCGATGCTGGTGCTCGGACGGAGACGCTTTGTCTTTGAGGGAGCGACCCAGTACGTCGTGATCAACATGGTCTCCTCGTTCTTTTTCCTGAGCGGACTCGGTCTTCTCTACGGGAAAACCGGCCACCTCAACCTCGAGGAAATCGCCACGCGCCTCGTCGCAAGCAGCTCCGATCCCGTGATCCTGAGTTCGGCGACACTCCTGCTGCTCGCCTTCGGGATCAAAGCGGGTGTCTTTCCTCTCTACTTCTGGCTCCCCCCCGCCTACCCCAATACCGGATTCGCGACCGCGGCGGTTTTCGGGGGACTCCTCACGAAGGTCGGTGTCTATGCCCTCTACCGCGTCTTTGGCGGTGCCTTTGGCTTCTTGTCGGAATATACCTCGGACCTCTTTCTGGCGATCGGATGCGCCACCATGATCGCCGGAGTGCTGGGTGCGGCGAGCCAGTTCCACGTGCGGCGCATCCTCTCTTTCCATATCATCAGCCAAATCGGCTACATCCTCCTCGGACTCGGGCTCCTGACCCAGGGTGCTGTCGCGGCGGCGATTTTTTACACCGTCCACCACATCTTCGTGAAGACCAATCTCTTCCTCGCGGCCGGCGCCATCGCCGCGACAGGCAGGACCGAGGACCTCGCCCGTCTCGGAGGCATTCTGAAAACCTCGCCTCTTCTCGCGATCCTTTTTCTCATCCCGGCTCTTTCCCTCGGGGGCATCCCACCGCTCTCGGGCTTTTTTGCAAAATTCATCCTGCTCCGTGAGGCGATCCGTGAGGAAGCCTGGATCGTCACGGTGATCGCCCTCCTCGTCGGGATCGTGACCCTCTTTTCGATGACCAAGATCTGGGCGGAGGCGTTCTGGAAAGAGACGCCGAGAGCAGGCGCCCCACTTCCCCAGCGCCCCATGCTCCTCGTCCCGGTGGCTTTGCTCGGGGCCCTCACGATCGTCATCGGACTCTTCCCGGGCACGCTGTTCGCCATCGCGGAGGAAGCCGCACGGCAACTTCTTTCCTCAAACCCGGCCACGATGAACCCTATTCAATGATACAGAGAAGGACCACTATCAAGAATTCAGGGGAATTACATAGACACAGACCAATCCAAAAAATTCACCCGATAATAACCTGACACCACGAACCATAACCTGACACCATGAACGCGCATAACCTGACACCATGAACGCGCACCCAAATAGCGCCCCATCCCGCTTGCTCTCCCTGTTGCGGCTTTCGGGCCGATATTTTCTCGATTTCTGGGTTTCGAATTTCGTGATCGCGGGGAAAGTCCTTTCGCGGCGGCCCTCGATCCATCCCGGAATCGTCACCATGCCGACCCGGGTCGAGTCACCTGCGGAAATCCTCGCGATCTCCAATCTGATCTCATTCACCCCGGGCACCCTCCTTCTCGGCATCGACCCCGGCAGGAATCTCGAAATCCACACCCTCGACGACCGCGATCCCGTCGCCCGGAACATCCGGGAGGGTCTCGAGGCCCCTCTCCTCGCCTGCCTCCGCCCCACGACACATCCCGATGATTGAAATCGCCCATCTCGTCTTCACCCTCTGCCTCTTCGTTGCGATCGGCTGCGCGGGAGCGCGGCTCTGGCATGGTCCCACGCTCGCCGACAGGATCAATGCCGCCGATGTCGTCGCTTTGTGCGCGATCGGTCTCGCCCTCGGCCACGGCTGGCTCATCCGGGAAATCCTCTGGCTCGACGTCGCAATGGTCGCCGGTCTGGTCCTCTATGTCGGCACCACCGGCGTCTCCCTCTTTCTCAGCAACGCCCATCTCTCCCGAAAGGATCATGATTGAAGCCGTCTCCGCTCTTCTCCTCCTCGCCGGTGGATTCTTCGCTCTCGTCGCCGGCATCGGCGTGTGGCGCTTGCCCGACCTCCTCAGCCGGATGCACGCCTCGACCAAGGCAGCCGGGGCCGCCTTGGCCCTGATTCTCGCCGCCTTCATCCTGCGGGTCCCGACCTGGGAAGTGGGGCTGAAATCCGCCATCGCGCTCGCCCTCGCCTTCCTCACCCTGCCCGTCGCGGCCCACATGCTGGGACGATCCGCGTGGAGATAGCCCGTGGGAAGGTGCCTCACCATCGTTCAGAAAACGATCACCGCCCCGGATTGCACCGCCGCCTCGCCGACCTCGACCTCGCGATCGGCAACCCCGTCGCCCGAAATCCGGTAGCGCCCTGCTTTTCCCTCCGGGGACGCCCCATCCACTTCGGTGGCATAGGGCACACGGAAACTCACCTTGCCCTCCGGTCCCGCGGTCGCTTCCCGGCGGTAGTGGATTTCCCTCCCCGAGCCCGGCACCACGATTCTCAATTCCAACGCCACCTCGACTCCGGGGGGCGCCACGCCTTCGAGGATCGCTCCCCGGACCCGCTCGAACACTTTCACCGCAGGCAGGATCTGGCCGGAATAACACAGGTAAGAGCCTTCCTCCCTCCACACCCCGCCCGATCGCAAAAGTGGACGCAGCGATTCGAGATCCGACGGTTCGACGAGGTCGGACTTCAAGGTGACGAGTTCCTCCTCCGTCCTCATCCGGTACCTGACGAAGCTGAGACCGGTGCTTTCGTGGACGAGCCGGTATCGCTCCATCGCCGTGCCATCGCCGAGATATAGATTCGCCCCAAGGGATCGCCGGAAGGGATCGCCGAACGAGCGCAGCCGCACCCCCTCCCACACCTCCCCATCGGCGACCTGGATTTCCAAGGGGGTGAGCCCGGCCTGCAGCGCCTCCGCGGGAAAGAGATCGCAGACCGAGGTCGCATCGAGCACGAGATACCGCACCTCGCCGATTGCGTCGAGCCGCCGATGCGAGGCCGGCTCGTCCTGTTCGAGGAACCACTCGATGAATTCCGGGCTGCGGCTCCTCGCCGAGACGGCGATGCGCTCACCCAAAGCAGGGACGAGGTTTCCATACTGCCAGTGGGTGAACACCGCGTCAGTGCCCTCCGGGTAGGAAAATCCATCGCGCTTCCGCCATGGTGGAGCGGGATAGGTCGGCGCGACCGCCGGTTTCGGCGTCTCGGTCCGCAGCCAGTCCATCGCCTCGCGCCACGGACGGGTCGCCACGACCATGCCGGCGACCTCACCTCTCGACATCACCGGTGCCCTCACGAGACCACCCGGCCAGATCAGGAGCATCGTGATCGCCAGACTCGCGAGAGGGATCGCGGCAGGTCGGCGGACCTGCCATCCCCTCATCCTCTCCACGAACCACCACCCACCGGAAGCCGCCGCGAGCGGGAACAACGCGCCGGTCAGATAATAAAAATCCGACCTCAGCGCCGCGACGATCGCCCACAGGCCGATCACTGAAAGGATGAGGCGTCCTGCCTGATGACCGCCTTTCCCGAGCCCCGCCATGATCCCGACCACGATCCACGGGAGGATCAGCCCGTAATCCATCCACCAGCCCGCCAAGGGACCCGCCGCATGCTCCGAGATTGCCGGATTGGCAGCCCCCAGGAAATTCCAAGCGAGGGAGAGCACCGTGGGATTCCACCACAGAAAGCCCGCCGCCGGCAGGGCCAATCCCACGACCAGGATCCATCCGGACACCATCGGCGCCCTCTTCATGATCGCGGAACAGCGCCGGGAAAACCAGGCCACCAGCCCCATCAAGGCCATCTGCAGCACCAGGGCGGCGAGCGTGAAACGCCAGGCCTCCGGCACCATCACGCCTTCGTTCCATAAGATCCCCGTCGCCCCGGTGATCAGGAAAATCCCCCCGAAGAATCCAAGCGCCCTGCGACGCCACCATCCGATATCCTCGCCCTGACAAACCGCCAACACCTCCATCATCCACCAGGCCGCGATCAGGATCGCGACCTGGAGCGGCGCACCGAACCAGGTGAAAAGCAGCGCCGCGACCGGCAGCGCCGCGATGCCTCCGCCGGTCCACTCCCCCATCTTTCCCGGAAAGAATCCACCGCCCAGGTGACGTGCCCAGGCCCAGAGACCGGCCGTGATGAGGAAGATCTCGGCCGCGTGCTGGTCGCCGAAGCCGCAGAGGGTGCGCTCGAGCTCACCACCGGGAAAAACGACCCGCAGGATCAGCGTCGTCCAGGCGAGCCGGCTGCCGCCGATCTCCCGTGCCAGTCCGAAGAGGCAAATGATCGACGCCGCCCCCAGCAGGACCGGCGACCACGCCAGAATGGCCGCGACCCGCTCGGTGTCGCCGGCACCGATTCCCATCACCCGCGCCACCGCCGCGTGGCCCAGATGAAAGAGTCCCGAAGCCGCGACCCGGCCGCCCTCCGGATACCAGGCACCGACATCCCAGCGCAGCAGCCGCGGAAAATGCTCCACCGCTCCCTTCACCTGATGAAGGTGAAACCAGGGATCATTTCCGAGCAGCACCGTCCCTCCAGACTCCGGCGAGATCTCACCCCACGCCGGGACGAGCCGGGGCACCGCCCAGACCAGGACGATCAAGGCCAGAGCGATCCCTTTTGCGGCGCGGAGGGGCATGCAGGCTTTCTTCCCGCGATTCCGGGAAAGTCAACCGCCGAACCGGGGCGACCACCCCGCTGCCCCGATCAGGGACGACGCAGGAGGACGCCCGCCGTGTCCTTCGCGAGCGTGTCGACGTTTTCCGCCTTCACCCCGTAGACCCCGGGCGAGGTCGAGGAGCCTTTCGGGAAGATACGCTGACGCAGCGAAGTCTCCGCATCGGTCGCGATGTTCAGCACGTAACGCCCGCGCGAGACCTTCGCCGTGACGTTGGCGCCTTTTTCACTGAAATAGGAGATGTCGTAACGGCTGTCCGACTTGTCCCCCTTCACCTCGAAGAGGGAATAGGGCACCGCCATCAATCCCTGCGAATCGTTTTGGATCCGGTAATAGGTGATGATGCCACGTGCGGTCGGCACCCGGGTGAGACGCTGCTTCGAAGTCAACCGGGCACTGTAGACATCATTTCCCTTGGCCTTGCCACCTTTCCGCAAACCCACGAGCAGATCCGGCTGGTCGGGCTCGGGAGCCGCCTTCGGAGCGGCGAGCAGGGGTGAATCGGAAGCGACCGCGGACATCGTTCCGAAAACGAATGCGAATGAAGCCAAAAACAGTAAGGAGAAACGTTTCATATGAAAATTATAGTGCAATTCACCCATATGGCAACCTTCCGGCCACGCCGTCATCGCGGATTCCGCCCGTCCCGGCAACCGACTCAGGGCGTAGCGCCGGTCCGCTCCGCGAGTTGATCGGCGACGGGCTCGACCGACCCGCGATGCGCCTCGGCGAGAGCCTTCAGCTCCGCGATTTTTTCGGGATGTTTCGCGGCGATGTCGAAACGCTCCGACGGATCATCGCCGAGGTGGTAGAGCAGCGGCGGATCGTGGGGCACGGGCTTCTGTTTCCGGTAGGAGGTGAAGGTGGTGAAATGGATTTTGAACGGCCCTTTGCGAACGGCGTAGAGCTGCGCGCCCTGATAAAAATACATCGTCTCGCGCGGTGACGGCCCTTCGCCGAACAGCAGCGGAGACAGATCGTGGCCGTCGAGGGTGCGATCTGTCGGCGCGGTGCCACCGGCGAGGGAAAGAAAGGTCGGCAGCAGGTCGAGGGTGCTGCCCATCTCGTGGACGATGCGGGGGGCGAGCTTGCCGGGCCAGGACATCACCGTGGGGACGCGCTGGCCGCCCTCCCAGGTGCTGCCCTTGCCATCGCGGAGCAGGCCCGCGGTGCCTCCGTGCGTGTCGAAGGTGAGCCAAGGTCCGTTGTCGGAGGTGAAGACGATGAGGGTGCGTTTTTCGATCCCGCTCTCCCGCAAGGCCGCGACGATCTCGCCGACCGACCAGTCGATCTCCTCGACGACATCGCCGTAGATGCCGGCGGGCGAGCGATCCTTGAACTCCGCCGCGCGAAAGAGCGGGATGTGCGGCAGGTTGTGGGCGAGGTAGAGGAAAAAGGGACCGTCTTTCAGCTCGCGGATCTTTTTCACCGACTCCCCGGTGTAGCGCTTCGTGATGGAGCGCTGGTCGGCGGGACGTTCGATCTCCTCCTCACCGCGGATCAGCGGCACGTCGTCGGCCGCGAAATTCTCCTGCTCGGCAAGGACGATCTGGCTC
>JALRFZ010000305.1 GCA_023253615.1 Verrucomicrobiales bacterium
AGATATTTAACTCGTTAAAAATAAACAGGTTAAGCGCTTAGGTTGATGCGAATGGGTAGGTGGGACAATGTTTCGCGACGGTTGTCCTGGGTTAGAGGATTTGGCGCGGGTAAAGAAGTCGGAGGAATCCTGCATCCGCACCGCAGTATCCGGGACACCAACATCTGTGGCTATTGCGGACGTGGGAACACCCACCGGAGTGCGCAGATTAGCGTGTTGGAGCAACCACGAAGATTCACAGTCGAGACATCGCTTCACGGTTGCGCCCTCAATTCCCCGTCCGCTTCACGATCGCCGGCCTGAATCCGCGGTTGTGCGAGCGGTAGGAGGGTCCGTACTTGCTGCGGCTTGCGGAGCGGCAGGAGGAAGGTTCGTCCATCCACGAGCCTCCGCGATCGGCCCTGCGGTCGCCGAAGGTGTCCGGCAAGGGATCCGTGACCCGACCGTCGGGGTATACCGTGTGGAATCCGGCGGTCCGTTCCCAGACGTTCCCGATCATGTCGAACAATCCCCACGCGTTTGGTTCCTTGAGACCGACCTTCCTCACTCCGGCGATACCGCCCGGATATTGTTTTTCCTCCCACGCTCCGTTGTCGGAGCCGGTGCCGGTGTAACCGACGGAGCTGTTCCCGCCATACCAGGCGATTGGATCGAGGCTGGGAGAATGGTTTTTCCCGAGAATCCGGATCGGACCATTCGGCAGCGCGGAGGACGTTCCCGCACGGCAGGCATACTCCCATTGGGCTTCCGTGGGCAGATCCCATCGCCATCCTTCCGGAAGCGGGTGGGATTCGTTCATCCGGTCGAACCACTCCCGGAGATCATCCGAATTCACAAAGTAGACCGGGTGCTCGGGCCCCTCTCCCGTGACCTTGCCAAAGCGATTTTCCCTGGATGACTGTTCCCGAAAACTGACACCGGTGCCATCCTCCCATTGCTGTTGCGTGCATTCCGTCCTCGCCATCCAGAATCCCTCCGTCAGCACCACTTCGTGAAGGGTTTCGTCGTCATCCCGGCCGGGCTCTTCCGGCGGGCTGCCCATGAGGAAACGCCCTGCCGGACACCACGCCATCTCGATTCCCGCGAACTGACGCACTTCGCCCGCACGAATCCCAACGATGGAGACGGCAGGGCGGGCCGATGGTCCCGAGAAAAGTTCTTCCTCCGTGAGAAGGCGCGCCCCAGGGGGTGCGACGGCGGGGGAGAGGTTTCCGAACAGCTCGTCTTCCGTGAGCAGCCGCTCCTTGGGGGCTTCCTCCTCCGGTCGGGGAGATTCCTTTTTATCCTCTTTCTCCGGAGCCGGGGTGGCGGGCTCGCTGAGGGCCTTGGCCGCACGTGGTGCCGCTTTTTCCATGACCGAACAGCTTCCAAAAAAGCCGGACAAGATGATGATTCCAGTCAACGCAACCATGGGCGGAACGCTGAGGACGGCACCGACCGTTCCCCACCCGATGGGAAGCCTCGGAAAATAAAAGTCCGGCTGACTGCCGAAGAACCAGCCCTTTCGCTGACCGATCAGTCCGAACCTGGCACGGATCGTCGTGAATCCGGCGATGACGAGCTCTCCCCGGTAGGTCAGTCCGCCGCAAACGGCTTCGGACTCGATGGATTTGCTCCAGGACGGAAAGCGGCTCTTGGAGGACATGAGCCTTTCCCGCATGCCGACCGGTTCGTGCCCCTGCGGCAGGGTCAATTCGACCGTCGCATCAATCTGCCGTCGGTTTTCAATCATGGGCAACTTCGCGAAGTCGATCTCCGCCGCCCGATCGACCAGCTCGGGCACGGCCATCGCCGGGTAGGGTGCGGCGATGTGGCGCGCGACCCATCGCGTCACCAATTGCTGTTGGAATTTCAATCGACCGCTTCCCCGGCACGTGCCGCAGGTGACAGTGCCTCTTCCGGAGCAGTTCCAACAGGTCTCGCGGTAGCTGACCGAGACGCTGCGCCCGTTCTCGTAGCGGGTCTCGTAGCGGTCGTTGTAACCTCTTCCTCCGCAGCCACTGCACGAGACCGACCCGCTGCCCTGGCAGTTTCCGCAATTCTGAACCACATCCCATTCATGTCCGAGGGTATTGGGATCATCCCAGGAGAAATAACCTTCGCGAACCCGGAGCGGGAACCGGTCCTCGTCCCATTGGGGGACCTGCGGGTGCCGGTAACCTTCATTCGTAGGTTGGCCGTTCACAAGATTCACGAAACGTTGCACCGTCAGAAATCGCGCGACCGCGGCCGCGGCGTGCCGCCAGTTCACCCGCGCGCGTTTCATGTAACGACCGAAGCGCGGAGGGGCAAGAAACGCTTCCCGACCAACTTTTGTCGCCCCTTCGTCCAGTCGGCGATCCAATTCCTGGAGGTCCAGGCGGGGATAGCAGGCGGTGGCGTGGCGCGAAAGGTGCTCGAGGTCGTTGCGGAAGGTTGAAAACAGCGCGGTTCTGAGCGGATCGACCGGTTGGTTGCGACAGCGGCAGGCTTTCAACAGCTTGAGATCGGAATGCATCCGCTTCGCCGGTATCGCCAGGAGTCCGCACAAGACCCATTTGCAGGCGACCAGGTCTCCGACGGAGCCCAACCATAGACCCGCGACGAAGAGGCACGCGGCCCCGAGAATCATCGCTCGCCAGAAGGGCATGTAAAGGTAGTCGCGGTTCTGCCGGGTGAAGAGCAGGGCCAGTCCGGTGGCCCAATACGGCAAGACCCAATCCCAGACCCGGACCGATCCGAAGCGGGAAGGAAGAAGTCTTTCATAGAAGCCTTTCACTTGGGCGAGGATGGAATCCACCCGAGCCTGATAGCCGTTTTCGGTGACAAAGAGCGAGGCGATGATGGCTCCGATGGCGAGGATGAGGCCGAACAACAGCAGGCGCCGGAAAAGGACCGCGAACCATCCGACGGAGGCGCCGCCCTCGGGGAACTTCTCCCGGCCGACCAGGGCGATCTCGTCTTCGTCGATTCCTTCGCTCACCCGGCCGATGGTGACATCGACCGGGCGTTGGCGGGAATCCGCGCCCTCCATCCAACCGGCGATCCAACGGCTGATGGTGTGAATCAAGAGGGCGGCAACCAGCGGGATGCCGCCATACCAGGCAAGGGTCCAATCGATCCGGCCCGCCTTCTCGTGACATTCATGGAGCGTCCAGAAACCCCGGATCGAGAGCAAGAGACAAAGGATGGCCGCGAACTTGCCTGTCACGGAGAGGGCGATTAGATACCATCGCGCCGCCACCACTTCCTCCAATCCGTCGGAGATGAGACGAAAGGGCGATGCTCCGTAAAGCAATCGGCGGAAACCCTCGGCAAGGGCGATGCCCAGCCAAAAAACGGGAATCAGGACCACCAGGGAAATCAACGGATCGGTGGCCGGAAACTGGCTCAACTTCGAAAGCACGTCACCCGGGGAAGTGGGAAGGGAGAGACTCATGATGCGTTTGAGATTTGGCGCGCCAGACAAGCGGTGGAAGATGAAAACCAAGGGTAATCTTCGGGGTGGGTTGTGGTCTCGAAAACCAGCCAGCCCCAATGGGGTTTTTTTATGATTACTTCGGGCTCGGAATGCAAGGAGTCCGTGAATGTCTAATTTGGATAGCGGTCCGCCCCGAACCCTCACGAGCCGGGGCGGATCGCGGGGATCTCCGGTCAGGCACGTTCGACACGGGTGTAGGTGCGCCGGGTGCCGTTGCTGTAGATGTCGGCGTAGGTGGTCACCGCGACGCGATAGGAGTAGGTGCGTCCGCAGTGGTCCTTGGCGTAACGGCACTCGTAATGGCGGCAGAGCACCTTGGTGGTGACGTAATAGGGAGCGCAGTGCGAGGGGGCGTAGTAGCGGCGCCCCCCGGCCTCCGAGGAGGTCGGGGCGAGGGTCATGGAGACCGAGGCAAGGGCGAGGGCGAGGGTGAGGATGGCTTTCATGGGATGATGGGTGTATGGGATTGAGTTAGGTTTTCCAGATGGCGGTGTTTCGCCGGCTTGGCGAAGCACCGTTCTGCAGGGGGAATCGGGACGGCCCGGGGATTCGTTGCAGAAAAATTCGGAAAAAGATTCTACGAGATCTTGAGGCCTCGACCACGAGCGGTCTCCCCGACTTCTCATCCGGAATCATGATGCCTCATGAGAGTTTTCACGGAATCCCAGTAACGAAACGGTTGCTTCGTGCGATATGAGAGGAGGATGAATGAACCCATCCACCCCTTGCCCCGTAAGATGCGAATCCCCGTCAGCTTACTCGCTCTAATACTCCTTGGTTTGACACAGCTTCTTCCAGCCCGGAATCGTCTCATGGAGAATGAGGATGAAACCGGGTTTAGGTAGGTTGTCGAGATCGGAAGCGACGCGTCGCGGCAGTCGTCTTGCATCAATCCGCACGGTGACATTGGGCTCTCGAGAAAATCTTTTGGGTGAAAAAATTTCCCTGCAACGTTTCTTGCTCCTCGCGCGATTCCTTGGGTAAGCTCGGCCGTCCTTCCGTCGGACTCGGGCGCTTGAATCCTCATCCAGATGAACTCCCAGTCTCCGTTTCTCCGTTTCCTGCCTGCCTGTCTTTCCCTGTCCGCGATCCCTCGGGGGCCGGGAGTTCCGGTCGCTCCGGCCCAGGACCTGGCCGAGGTTCTCGCCGAGCTTCGCCGCACCAATCAGCGGCTGGACG
>JALRFZ010000336.1 GCA_023253615.1 Verrucomicrobiales bacterium
CCGTCAGGCGGCCGAGAGCCGCATCATCAAAGCGGCGCACGAGGTGAACGTGGGCCACCTGCCGCCGCTCGACAACGCGCCGGATGGGGACTTTTTCTTTCTGCCACGACAAGGGGCCGAGGCGATCACGGAGACGCTCGAGCACCTCATCGCCGAACGCATCCCCGCCCGCTATGGATGGCATCCGCGCGACGGCATCCAGGTGCTGACACCGATGAACCGCCACAGCCTGGGCACGCGCGAGCTCAACGCGCGACTCCAAAAGAAGCTGAATCCTCCCGGCGGATCGAAGCTGGAGATCGAGCGCTTTGGCACGACCTATCGCACCGGCGACAAGGTCATCCAAATCCGCAACAACTACGACAAGGAGATCTTCAACGGCGACATCGGCCACATCGCCGAGATCACGACGGAGCCGGCGTCGATCTACGTCAGTTTCGAGGGACATCCCCGCGTCCATTACGAACCCGGCGAGCTCGATGAACTCGCCCTCGCCTATGCGGTGACGATCCACAAGTCGCAGGGCAGTGAATTCCCCGCGGTCGTCATCCCGCTCTCGACTCAGCATTTTCCGATGTTGCAACGGAACCTGCTCTACACCGCGATCACCCGCGGCAAGCGCTTTGTCGTCGTCGTCGGGGAGCAGCGTGCGCTGGAGATCGCAGTACGGAACCGTGAAGGATTGCGACGTCACTCCGGTCTCGCGCAACGGCTCCGCGTGGGCGGAGCAGCGGGCGGCGACGCGATGAAGGAGCGGAAGGAAGAGGGTTGAGTCGGAGACCCGACCGGGTTAGGATCGGCTCCATGAAGATCGATCGCCGCCGTTTCCTCGCCCGCTCCACCGCCACGCTCGCCGCTGCCGCCACTGGCGGAGCCTTCACCGCCTGCTCGGAAAAGGCGGAACCGGAAGCGGGAACATCGGAGGAGGAGGGAACGTTTTTCGAGATTTCCCTGGCGCAATGGTCGCTGCACCGCGCCCTGAAGGAAGGCAAGCTCGATCACCTCGATTACCCGAAATTCACGAAGGAGAACTTCGGCATCACCGCGATCGAATGGGTGAACCAGTTCTTCTTCATCGAGCACGAGACGCTGGGCTATCAGCCGAAGGATCAGGCCTATCTCGCGGAGATGAAAAAGCGGGTCGACGACCTCGGCATGACGAACGTGCTCATCATGTGTGACCGGGTCGGGAATCTCGGCAATCCCGATGCGGTGAAGCGGACCGCGGCGGTCGAAGGGCATTATGCCTGGCTCGAAGCGGCGAAGTTTTTGGGCTGTCACAGCATCCGGGTGAACGCCGCCTCGGATCCAAACCTCAATCCTGAAATGCAGTCCGATCTTTGCACCGAAGGCCTGCGGCGCCTCTCCGAAAAGGCGGCGACGATGGGGCTGAACGTGATTGTCGAGAATCATGGCGGCCTTTCCTCGAACGGCGCCTGGCTTGCCCAGGCAATCAAGAACGTGGGGCTGCCGAACTGCGGCACCTTGCCCGATTTCGGGAATTTCTACGTGGCGAAAAACCGCGGCAACGCGGAGCAGTATGAAAAGGAAAAGGCGCTTTATGCGGGCGACCCGGCCTATACCGAGGATGACAAGGGACTCGGCTATGACCGTTATCTCGGCACGAAGGAACTGATGCCCTACGCCAAAGGTGTCTCCGCGAAGGCCCACGATTTCGACGCGGCAGGCAACGAGATCCACACCGACTTCGTGAAGATGATGGGTATCGTGAAGGAATCCGGCTACCGCGGGCACGTCGGCATCGAATACGAAGGCAACCAGCTCGGGGAAGTCGAGGGCATCCGGAAGACGAAGGAGCTGCTCGAGCGGGTCTTCACGATGATCTGATCGCGCGAGGAGGTAACACGTCAAGAACGTGGGGTTTCCACCACCCTCACGCGAAGATCGCGCAAGACGCGGAGATCCCCCCATTCGCCGCCGCGCATGCGACGGGCACCCGTTTCTCGTTTCGGACCGAGCCTCCCCTGCTCTTGCAAACGCCCGAACGTTTCCTCGACGAAAGCACTTGATCCGAACACCGCACCGTCGCTGAAGTAACGGACCCGGCATCGCAGCAACTCGGGCAAGGACACTTTTCCCCCGGATTCCACCACGCGGACGGCTTCCTCCGGAGAGACACCGCGCCGCGCCGGGGCACCGGCGGATTCGTCCCCCGCGATTTCCGCCCCGTCGGTGTAGAGGAGGCAACGATAGCGTTCCATCGTCTCCTTCCACGGGCATGCGCCGCCGGGATTTTCGAGACCCTCCCGTTGGATCGAACCGAGCCCATGCCGAGCCCGCGCCGCCCCACGCCCGCCGCCCATTGCCTCCCCGTAGCCGCTCCACCGGTAATCCTCCGGCCGGGCCACCAGGCCCGCACGCACCGGATTCAGATCGATGTAGGCCGCCACGGTGAGGAGCGCCTTTTCCCCACCCTCGATCAGCGTGCTGCGGAAGCGTCCTTCCCAGAGGGTGCCGACCCGCCCCAGCCGATCGTTCATGAAAATGGAGACCCGTTGTTTCAGCTCTTTCAAGAAGATCGAGAGATCACCACGTCGGTGCTCGTAGCGGGCGAGGACGGACCGCTTCCAAGCCTCGTTGCCCGACTTTTCCGCCCGCTCCAACTCCTCCGCGACCGTTGCCACCGTGGCGTGATCATAGAGAAGAGCGAGTCGCTCCAACAGGATGGCAGGAGTCAACGGTGGAAGACTCCCCTTCGGCGGCACCTCGACGAGAAGGTGGAAGTGATTCCCCATCAGGCAATACGTCGCGATCCGCACATCGCAGAACCTCTCCAGCTTCCGCATGATCGAACGGAAGACCTCTTTCTCCACTCCCTGGAAGATCATGCGCTTGTCCACGACCCGCGAAACGCAATGGTAGTAACCAAATCCTGAAGCATTTGCAAAAAATCGATTCATCAGAAAAATCTGACACAAAATCCGCGCATTTCAAATAAATAGGGTGGCTATTTCTCAGATTGCTTGAGATTGCTTGGGGCACGTGGCATAACGGAGGTCAGCTTTCGGGATCGATGCCCCTGTCGAGGAGCCAGCGGAGGGCTCCTCCGTGGCCGCGGGCGGAGGCGAGTTTGATCCAGCGGAGGGACTCGGGAAAAGAGGTCTCCACCCCCCACCCCTCGCTGAGACATCTTCCAAAATCATACATGGCCCGCACATCGCCCTGCTCGGCGGCCGAACGAAATCGAGCGGCGGCTTCCCCGGCATCGGCGGCACATCCAGTACCGGTGGCGTGGCATAGCCCGGTCATGTAGATCGCGGAGACCCACCCCTGCGAAGCGGCACGCTCCCACATGGCATAGGCCGCGGCAGGATCATTCGCCGACAAGAGGAGCCGGGCGTGGAGCTCCTGGGAGGGAGCATGCCCGGAGACCGCCGCGCGTTCGAGAAAGCCCTTGGCAGCGGGATCTTCGAGGGTCCCGGCGGTTTCCGACCACCGGAGGGTCGCATAGTGAAACCCGGAATCGGCATCACCTTTGCGCGCCCCCTCGAGGAACCAATCGGCCGCCGCGTCGTTGGCCTCACCCAGCGCAAGCGAGTAAAGTCCCATCACCCGCGCCGCGACCGCGTCTCCCTTGGCAACAAGATGCCGCAGCCAGGGCTCGATCTCACGTCGCGAATTCCCGGCTTCGAGCCGGTCGAGCAGGGGCAGGAGCCGCAAGGACTGGGGACTTCCTTCGGCGATCAGGTATTCCCCCAGGGCGGTGCGTGCCACTTCGACGCGTTGCGTGGTCTCGGCAAGGAACTCCGGGAACGTGAAAACCAGCGGTTCACTCTCCTTGAAGAGCCCGAGCCTCTGGGCCCAGCCGGACAACAAAAATCCAACAAGCAGAGCCACCACGGCGGCAGCGACGGCGATCCAGCCCCACGGCATCCTCCGGTCCAGCCGACCACCCGCCCCAGCCTCTGCTTCACCGGCGACGACCGCCTCCGTCATGCCATCGGCCTCGAAAGCCGGATCCGCTTCCGCGGCTTCGGATCCGCGTGGCAGTTCAACATTTCCTTCGTAGAGCCGCTCACCCATCACCTCTCCGAGGGCGGCGAGACCTCCTTCCTCCGGGACCTCGCCGACGTCCTGCCCGGACTGTGCAGGGTTCTCGTCGGGGTCAAAACGAGCGAAGGCCTGGAAAAAGTTCGTCGTGACCGATTCGGGATCCGTTCCAAGGAGCAGCTGGTATTCCTCAAAGCGGGAGGCGAGGGCGTCCGGCATGAGCGAATGCTCGGACGGAGCGGTCCAGCGGAAGCGCGAGCCGGTCAGCAGGAACCAGAGCATGGGCAGGGCGATCGCGGACCTGCGCGCGGCCTCAAATTGCCGGCCTGGCAGACGCGAACATTCCCGCACGGCAGCGGGCAGATCGACTCCCTCCATCAGGCTCGCGATCGTCTGATGAAGTCGCAGCTTCAACGGCAGTTCACGCCAGGCCTCCCCGCCCTTTCGTTCGAGGAGAGCGAGCGTTGAAGACAGCGACCTGGTACCGGTGAGGAGCAGCACGTTTCCGGGAGGCAACCACCAGACGGAGCACGCGCCGGTCTGCTTTTCAAGGGCGTCCAGCGCGGCATTGATCCGCATGCCGATTCCGGCGGCCTGCTCAAAGGACAGTGGCCCGATGCGCTCGAGGATCGCGGCGAGATCGACCCCGGCGACCTGCTCTTCTCCCACCAGGGTGACGGAGGGGAGATCCTCGAGGTAATTGACCTGCAACTGATGCACCATCCCGCGCCCCGGCCGCCGCGTGGCGTCGTGGTGCTGATTGAGCCAGCCTTCCCGGGGCAGGGTCTCCGTGCCCGGCAACACCTGCAGATGCGTCGCCGCTCCGCGCACCCGCGAGACGATGGCATAAGGTTCATCGCCGGGGTCGGCCGATTCCGGGAGGCGGCGATCCTCCCCCGCACCCTCGGAGGCCGCCTCGATTTCACGGCGCAGCCATTCCCGCAGCGGCATGACCGGCAGGGCGGCCTCGCCCGCCTGTGGCGACGCCGGGTCGCCGGCACCTTCACGGATCACTTCACGGAAGGCTGGAAAAAAGTCGCGACCATCTTCGGCAAAGATGTCGAGAATGACCTCGCGGGTTCGCGACGGCAGCTCATCAAAATTCCTGGGCAGGGAATCGCGATGGAAATTCCGGATCGGCACGCCGGCGATGAGGCTGCAAAACACCTGGGCGAGGCTCCACTCGAGCCGATGCTCGCGGACGTGGTCTCCGGGCTTCGTCCATCCGGTGAACTCGGAAAACACCGGCCTCACTCCCCCGCTCCGGTCGCGGACCACTTCAAAATTCAGGGTGGTGAGCCGCTCCATCGAAGCAGGGAGCGGCTCAAACGAGGAGAAGAGGTCGATGAACCGCAGGATCCAGGACGAGGCCGTGATCATGGGCACTTTGCCTGCCCTCGCCAGATAAGCGGGGAGCGGCTCGCCGTCGCGCATCTCATCAGCGTAGAAGAGTTCCTCGCCGTCGCGTCCCCAGGAAATGATCCGGCTCACGAGAGGTGTGCGCAGGGCCGAGACCCGGCCCATCTCCTCTTCAAAGGCCCCCAGCTTCTCCGCCCGCAGCGCGCCCCCCTCGAAGATGTGCAAACGGGCGAACCCCCATCGTTCGCAGTCGAGGACGAGGAGGATCTTTTCGTCGGAGAGTTGGGAGGGCAGCGACACGACATTGCCCGAGGCATCCCGGACGAAGCGGTATTGGGCAAACTCGGCAATGGAGGGCTGGCTCATGAAAGGGGCAAGGCATCCCGACCGTATTCCTTCAATAAGCGGTTGAGGACATCGCCGGGAAGGTAGATGTTTCCGCCCGCGAAGTCATTCCCAAACCGCGACTCTGCCATGGCGGAACCCAGAAAAAATTCCCTGCATCGGAAAACCGGCGAGACCGACATCCGCCTCGGCCTCGTCGTCGATGGTACCGGCACCTCATCGATCGCGACCGGCGTCCCGTTTTTCGACCACATGCTGACCCTTTTCGCGAAGCACGGCCGCTTCGATCTCGTCGTGGACGCCAAGGGCGATATCGAGATTGATTACCACCACACCGTGGAGGATACCGGCATCGTTCTCGGCCAGGCCTTTCACGCGGCCCTCGGGGAAAAGCGGGGGATCTTCCGCTACGGGTCGGGCCATTTCCCGATGGACGAGACGCTCGTGCGCGTCGCCCTCGATGTCAGCGGACGCCCCTTCCTCGACTACCGTGCCCCGGATCATGTGCCGCACGTGGGGGAGAAGTTCAACTTCACGCTCGTGGAGGAATTTCTCCGCGCCTTCGCGTTCAACGCCCTCATCAACCTCCACGTCGAGATCGTCTACGGGCGCGACCCGCACCACATGGCGGAGGCGATTTTCAAAGGGCTCGCCCGCTGCCTCGACGAAGGCACGCGGGTCGATGAACGCATCGTCGGCGTCGTCCCCAGCACCAAGGAAGTGCTCTGAGACGCGGCGATGACCCCACACCCTGACATGACCACACGCGTCGGCGTCATCGACTACGGAGGCGGCAATCTCCGGAACGTCCTCAACGTGCTGAAGTATCTCGGCCACGAAGGCAGCCTCGTCTCGGGTCCGGACGACCTCGCCGGGATCGACCGCCTCGTCTTTCCCGGCGTGGGCGCCTTCGGCGACTGCGCGGGCGAACTCGACCGGCGGGGCCTGCGCGAGCCGATCGTCGAATGGATCCGGGACGACCGCCCCTACTTCGGGATCTGCCTCGGCTACCAGGTGCTCTTCGAGCGCTCCTCGGAGTGCCCGGAGGTGAAGGGCCTCGGCGTCTTCGAGGGAGAGGTGGTGCAGTTTCCTCTGGATCGGGGTCTCAAGGTGCCCCACATGGGCTGGAATCGCGTGGAACCCGTCGATCCGGATTTCCCCATCTGGGAGGGAGCCCCGGACCCGCTCTATCTTTATTTCGTGCACTCCTTTTATCCGCGTCCGTCCGACGATCGCATCACCGCCTCGACCACGGAGTACGGGGACGCGTTCGCCTCGAGCATCGCCAGCGGCAATACCTTCGCCGGTCAATTCCACCCGGAGCGAAGCCAGGAAGCGGGCCTGCGCTTGATGGGGAATTTCCTGAACCGCTGATCCGACCGCCGCTCCGGGGGAAGAGGAGGCGGCGCGATGACGCTTGTCCTTTTTTCAACCCGCCACGCGCATCGGCATGATGACGTAGAGAAAGGGCTCGTCGATCTTGATGACACCCGGGCTGCTCTCGTCGATCAGGTCGATGAAGACCTCGTCCTGATCGAGGTTGCGGAGAGGCGCCATGACAAACTCGGGATTGAAAGCGACCACGAGGCGGGGGCCCGTGTAACGGACATCGATGACTTCCTCGGCTTCACCGATCTCGGGAGAATTCGCCGAGATGGCGAGACGGTTGTCTTCGAAAGCGAACTTGATCGAATTCGTCTTCTCGTTGGCGAGCAGGCTCACGCGGCGGACGGCGGCGAGAAGGACCTCGCGCTCAACGGTGACGCGGTAGTTCGCTTGGGCCGGAATGACCTGGCGGAAATTGGGATAGTTACCTTCGATCAGCTTGGTGATGAGAAGGCTTCCGTTGAGTTCAAAGCTGGCCTGGTTGTCCGAGATCGCGACCTTCAGCTCACCCGAGACATCGAGGAGTCGCTGCAGTTCGTTCACGGCCTTGGTGGGGATGATCACGCCCGTCTCGTTGCCGGCGGGAAATTCGAGATCCTGCTCGACCATGGCGAGGCGGCGGCCGTCGGTCGCCACCAGCGTGAGCATACCCTCTCCAATGATGCAGTTGACCCCGTTGAGGACATATCGGGTCTCGTCCGTGGAGATGGCGTAGGAAGTCTTTCGCAGCGCGTCGCGCAGCAGCTTCTGATCAATCGTGAACTCGCGGGCTTCGCCGAATTCGCCGATCACGGGGAATTCGGAGGCCGGGAGTCCGAGGATCTTGAAAAAGCTCGGCCCACTCCGCACCGCGGCGGCGTTGTCGGCATTCACTTCGAAATCGATTTCGCTGGCGGGCAGTTCACGGACGATGCCGGCCAAGCGGCGCGCCGGCAGTGTCGTCGCCCCCGTGGAGGACACCTTCGCGGAGACGCGCTTCGTGATCGTCACATCCAGATCTGTCGTCGACAGTTCGAGACCGAGTTCGTCGGCCCGGATCAGGACGTTGGAGAGGATCGGCAAGGTCGTGCGGTTGCTGACGACGTGCTGCACCTGGTTGAGGGCGTCCTGGAAAACGTCTTTTTCGATCTGAAATTTCATCACTTTCGCGGTGCCAAGTTTGGACCGGTCAATCCGTCCTGTCTACGCCAATCTTTTGCGGATTCGCCCGCCCGGAAACGGTAGGCCGGGCCTCACTCCACCTCGAAATCGACCGGCTTGGCACCATGGCCGAGCCGGGGGTTCGCATTCGACGAATTCCGGCTCGCGCGCGGCGACTCCATCGGCGAACCGCCCCGGACGAGACGACGCTTGATCAGTTCGACGGAGCTCTTGAATGCCGCCGAGTCCTCGCAGCGCTTCTTGATCTTCTTCACCGCGTAGATCACGGTGCCATGATCCTTGCCGAAGGCCGAGGCGACCTCGACCAGGGATAGATCGGTAAGGCTCCGCACCAGGAACATCGCGACCTGCCGCGCTTCCGCGATCCGGGCGGTGCGCTTTTTGCCGTTGATGATGTTCACATCGATGTCGTAGTGCTCGGCAACGGCGCGTTTGATTTCCTCCGCACCGACCTGCCGCGATTCATCGCCATCACAGATGTCGGCGATGACCTCGGCGACCTTCTCCGGCGAAAAAGGCTCGTCGCTCAGCGTCGCGACCATGGCGACGCGGATCAGGGCTCCTTCCAGCGCGCGCACATTGCCGCGGACCCGCTCGACGATCCGATCGATCACCTCGTCGCTCACCGCCATGCGCCAATCGTCGCGCTTGCGGCGGAGGATCGCGGCGCGCGTCTCGAGGCCGGGCCGATGGATCTCCACCCCGAGGCCCCATTGGAACCGGGAGACGAGACGCTCCTCGAGCTCGTTGATCTCCGAGGCCGGGCAGTCGCTCGCGAGGACGATCTGCTTCCGCTGGTCGGCGAGCCGGTTGAAGGTGTGGAAAAACTCGCGCTGGAGGCCCTCCTTGCGCCCGAGAAACTGGACATCGTCGATGAGGAGGAGGTCCGCCTCGCGGTAACGCTTGCGGAATGGCACGAGGGCATTCTTCTGGATCGCATCGATGTAGTCGTTCGCGAACTGCTCCGCGGTGACGAAGATGATCTTCGACTTGGGCCGCTGGCGGAGCGATTCCCACCCAATCGCATGGAGGAGGTGGGTCTTTCCGAGGCCGCACGAAGAGTGGAAAAAGAGCGGCTGGTAGGTCTTGCCCGGCTGATCCGCCACGGCCCGTGCCGCCGCCCAAGCCAGCTCGCTGTTTTCACCGGGCACGAAATTCCCGAAGCGGAAAATCTCGACGAGACCCGAGGCGCGGCCCCGCTCGAGCAGTTTCTGCTCGCTCACCTTTTCCACGAGAATGCGCGGCACGACGCGCGCCGGAATCTCGCCCGCTCCATTCCCCTCCGCGGCATCCGTCTCCGCGCGGAAAACAGAAGACGCCGCCTCATTCACTTCAAAGCGGATCCGCCCGCAGGCACCGAGAAACTTTGTAAAAGCGGATGATAAGGAATTTTTAAAATTCTCCTCCACCCAGATGGCATACATGGTCCCCGGAGCGATCATGACGATCTCTTCGGGGGAGACGGAGCCGAGCCGGAAGTCGGAGAACCAGATATCGTAGGCGGACTCGCCGAGAGAGCCGCGCAGTTCATGCGAGATGTTGTTCCAGAGTTGGTTGAGTTGGGGTTCGTTTGTGTGTTTGTCAGGATCGAACGGGGCGTGGTTGTGCATTCTCGGGGAAACGGTGGCGGATTCGGGGTCTGTGGGTGTCGCGAATGGCTCGCCGGACCGAAATGGATCCGGGGTATTTCAAACTTAAAATGTTGTTTTTCAACATGTTAAGATCAATATTAACGTGAGCCGGGCCGCGCCTTCGGGTGGAACAAAGGGGGCGGTCCCCCGGACCATCCCCGGGTGGCCGCTCCATGCCGTGAAGGGGTGTGCGAAATCCTCTTCACCGGTTGGCTGTGGAACGGGTCACCCGGTGGAAAACCCGGGCGATGATCGTGACATTACCGACCCGTGGAGACAACCCGAAAGTGGCAAATCCGACATCTTTTTCGAGTCCTGTTCGCCGGATTGCCAAAAGTCCGACGCTTCGATTCCAATCGCTGGAATTTTGAGAAAGACGTTTAAGGATGGTCGAAATTTTAAGAATCCAAAGGTCGCGTCTGCCGTTTTTTCCACCCACAAGCCCACGTCAAGAGGGCGGTGAACGGCCAGAGCCAGACGGGGGAAAGGATCGGACGAATCCCGTCTGTCGTTTCCCCGGTCGAGGTGAAAAGGGGACTTTGTTTCATGAATTCTCCGAGAGACGCGCCATCAAGGGGCGGCCAAACCACCTCCGCGCGAAGCAGAGTCACGAGAATCAGCGAAACGACCGCTCCGACCAGGGCTCCGGTCGGTCTCATGCCATCACCGCCTCTCGCCCCGAGCCAGGCAATTCCTAGCAGCGGTCCCGCGGTGTAGGTGGCGAGGGCGTAGCCGAACGAGAGGAGGTCTTCGCCGCTTCCGCTGAAACTGTGTCCCATTCCAAGGGCGAGGACGAGCAATGCCAGGCACCAAAGGAGGATCTCTGCTTGGCCCGATCGCCATCGCCCCCCCGGCGCTCCGCCCGTGGCAATGACCGCCGGCGAAGCGAGGAGCGCGCCATGCAGTCCGGTGAATCCGGCACCGAAAAGAACGGCGAATAGGAGGCCCCGCCATCCTTCGGGGATTTCGGTGAGGATCCACACGGGAATGGCGAGATCAACACGCCGCGGTTCGCCGGCGCTCCAGGCGAGCGCCTTCAGAATGGCGGGATCGGTGGGTGGATCCTGCCGATAGACGACGAACAAGGCCAAGCCCGCGGCCAGAAGAATCAGAAGAACTGCCGTGACGGTGATTCCGCCAGCGATCACCGCCAGACCCGCGGCCCGCGGCGAGGCACAGAAGCGGAGCCGCAAAAGATTCGCCCGATCGAGGGCCAACGAATGGAATTGCAGCCAAGGCAGGCAAAAGAGAGCCGTCCAGACGGTGAAGTGCCGCGCGGGGCCGGCCTCGAAGTGGAGCCACGCGAGTTTGTCGCGCGCTTCACCTTCGAAGTTCACACTCTGCCGCAACAGCCCGAGCGCCGCGTCCCGTCCCATGCCTGCTTGTTCGGCGAGGAAAAAGCAGATCGCACCGAACGCCGCGATGAGCGCGAGGAGGTGCATCCATTCCCCACAGACGACGGCTCGAAATGCCCCGGTGCGCCGGAGCATCATGGCGGGGAGCCAGACGAGGAGGAGGCACACTTCGATTCTCCAATCCGTGAGCACCAGCAGAGGCAATGCCAGCACCACGAGGCGCAGCCCTTGGCCAAGAAGGGACGCAAGATGTCCGAACCCGTTCATGAGGTTCCTCAAGCCCGGGACGGGCGCGTCCCTGCTCTTCATACCGGCTTCATCGTGAAGCGACCAGCCTCTCCGGATCAAAAGCCCTCCGAAGACGATCCGCACGAGGAGGGAAACGAGAATCCAGGAAAGAAACGCGAGATCTCCGTGGATCGCGAGCATCGCACCCGGCACGGCGAGAACGAGCCAGGCGGTCAATTCCGAGGCCGCGAGCGAAGCCGCGACGACGGGCCAAGGCAAGGGGGCACATGGAGAAGACGCCCTCCCGCCACGGCGGTGATACCAGGTGGTGGCCAGCGCGGTGCCGGCGAGATAAAGGGCCACGATCACCCAATCCTTCGTCGAAAAGAATGATTCAAGGCCGTACATGACGAAAACTGCCCGGAGCGGCTTCCATCATCGGCGGGAAGCGCCCGCGCCGGAACGAAAAAATTGCGTGATTTCCGGGATCAGAGCTGCCGCTTGCGCCGCTTCACGTGGAGTTGGGCGAGCGACTTCTGCAGGGCGAGCTGGGCGGCGGCGGTCTCTTCCGGAACAAGTTTCTCCGTCATCGCCTTTTTCGCGGCCTCGATTGCTCTTTCGACGGCGGATTCGTCCACCTCCTCCGCACCGAGGGCCATGTCGGTGAGCACCGAGACGCGGTCGTGCGACACCTCGACGATCCCCGTGCCGATGGCAAGGGAGGTCTCCTGTCCGCCCTTCCTGTAGCGCAGCTCACCGGGTGCCAGCGTGCTGACGATGGGAGCGTGCGACGGGAGGATGCCGAGTTCCCCCTCGCCTCCGGGGACGACGACACTGTCGATCTCGTCGGAGAAAGCCAGCTTCTCGGGGGTCACGATATCCAGTCGCATGAGGGAAAAGAGGGAAAAGATTCTGCAGGGAAGATGAAGATCACTTCTCGACGGAGTCGATGCCGCCCTTCATGTAGAAATTGTTCTCGGGCACGTTGTCGTGTTTGCCATCGAGGATTTCCTTGAAGCCCTTGACGGTTTCCGCCACGGGCACGTAGACTCCTTCGATCCCGGTGAAGACCTGCGCCACGCTGAAGGGCTGGCTAAGGAACTTCTGGATCTTGCGGGCACGGAAGACGACCAGCTTTTGCTCGGGGTTGAGCTCATCCATCCCGAGAATCGCGATGATGTCCTGGAGATCCTTGTAGCGCTGGAGCACGTTCTGGACGCCGCGGGCGACTTCGTAGTGCTCGGCACCGACGACATCGGGGGCAAGAGCGGTCGAGGTCGAGGCCAGCGGATCCACGGCGGGATAGATGCCAAGCTCGGCAAGCGAACGCTCCAGAACGACGGTCGAGTCGAGGTGAGCGAAGGTGTTGGCCGGAGCGGGGTCGGTCAAGTCATCCGCGGGCACGTAGACGGCCTGGAAGGAGGTGATCGATCCTTTTTTGGTCGAGGTGATCCGCTCCTGGAGCTGGGCCATTTCCGACGCGAGGGTCGGCTGGTAACCCACCGCGGAAGGCGTCCGTCCGAGAAGGGCGGACACTTCCGAACCGGCCTGCGAGAAACGGAAGACGTTATCGACGAAGAGAAGCACGTCCTGGTTCTTCTCGTCGCGGAAGTACTCCGCCATGGCGAGGGCGGAAAGGGCGACGCGGAGACGGGCACCGGGGGGCTCGCTCATTTGTCCGTAGACGAGGGCCACCTTGGACTTGGAAAGATCTTCCTGGTCGATGACGCCAGCCTCGCTCATTTCCCAGTAGAGATCGTTCCCTTCCCGGGTCCGCTCACCGACACCGGCGAAGATGGAGTAGCCCCCGTGCTCCTTCGCGATGTTGTTGATGAGCTCCATGATGACGACGGTCTTGCCCACGCCGGCTCCACCAAAGGCCCCCACCTTGCCACCCTTCGTGAAGGGGCAGATGAGGTCGATGACCTTGATCCCGGTCTCCAGAATCTGAGCCGAAGGGTCCTGATCCACGAGTGACGGGGCGGCGCGGTGAATCGGGTAGCGTTTTTCCGTCTTCGGGGCCGGCTGGTCATCAACCGGGTCACCTGTCACGTTGAAAATGCGGCCGAGGACCTGTTCGCCGACGGGCACGGTGATCGGCGCACCGGTGTCATTGACGTTGATGCCGCGCTTCAGACCCTCGGTGGAAGTCATGGCCACCGAACGGACCCATCCGTCCCCGAGGTGTTGCTGCACTTCACAGACCAGACGGGTGGGCTTGCCGTTGAGATCATAATTGATCTCCAATGCGTTGTAGATCGCCGGAAGCGTGCCGGTGGCGGAGAAATCAACGTCCACCACGGGACCGATGACCTGGACGATTTTGCCGATGTTGCTCATGGGAAAGAGTGATGAATGCGGGTTGCGGGAAATGGGCGGCTTGAGGGTGCGGGGAGTGGCTGACGGAAAAGCGGAGTGGCCGGGCCGTCGGCCGGAACAGGATCGTTATTCAAGAGCCATCTTGGCGGTGGTGATTTCGAGGAGTTCGTTGGTGATGGAGGCCTGGCGCAGCTTGTTGTATTCAAGGCTCAAATCCTTGATCATCTGCTTGGCATTGTCCGTGGCATTCTTCATGGCCACCATCCGGCTCGAATGCTCGGACGCGCGTGCCTCCAGCAGCATCTGAAAAAGCGTCAGGTTCACATACTGCGGCAGCGTCTTCTCGAAGACCACCGCAGCACCCGGCTCAAAGGCGTATTCCACCGAAGGCGCGGCGGTCTCCGCCACCTCAAGGGCGGTACCCATGCCTTCAAACGCCTTTTTTCCGCCGAGCTTGACCGGATTGACCGGCAGCAGCTGCTCAATCGTCGGGATCTGGGTGACCGTATTGACGAAGTTGTTGAAGGCGACCAGCACTTCCTTGTACTCACCCGTCAGGTACTTCTCCTGGACAAAACGCCCGACCGTCCGCATCTCGACAAATTTCGCCGGATCTTTGATCGGGAAATCGGCGAGCAGATTGCGCTTGAGCCGCGACAGCCCCTGCGACGCCTTGCGGCCGACGGTCACAAAATCGACCTCATCACCCGGCAGCGACTGCGCCACCTTTTTCAGCAGGTTGGTATTCAGCGCGCCGCAGAGGCCCTTGTCCGTGGCGATGACCACGACCAGTGTGCGTGACCCGCGGCCGGCCGTAAAGAAAGGATGGGCCGACTCCTCGGCCTTTTCCTTCAGGCTGACCAGAACCTGGTTGAGCAGGTCGGCATAGGGACGACCGCTGGTGGCCACGTCCTGCGCCTTCTTCATCTTGGCGGCCGCGACCAGCTGCATCGCCTTGGTGATCTGGGACGT
>JALRFZ010000277.1 GCA_023253615.1 Verrucomicrobiales bacterium
CCGATCTCCGGGGTCATGGAAATCCGGAAGCGCCGCAGCGTCGCCGCGCCACCTTCCTTCTGTGACAATGTCAGGACGAGGGTTTCCCCTTTCCCCGCCTTCACCGCCTCTTTCAGGGCGAAACTCCGCGCCAGATAACGATGGGTGTCCTTTTCGACCTTCCAGAGCGGGGCCTTCGCATCGGCGAAGGCCAAGGACCGTGGTTTTTCGCCGGCATTCCGAAGCTGAGCCGACAGGGTCGAAAGGACGAACGAACCCTCTTTGCCCCGCCCGGCGGTGACCCCGGCCTCGCGGCCTTCGCCGGGCGAACCGAGCGCCTCGATGCGGATGGAGCCGATCGCTTCCGGCGCGGGAAACTCGAGCGTGTAGGTGACGGTGTCGGGATCGGTCTTCCTCGCGGTGACGAGGATGCCGCCATCGGCGCCGATCTTCATCGTGTCGCCCGCGCCGGATTCGGCCTTGGCCGGATGGAGCACGGTCCAGGGGGAAGGCGCCAGCTCACCGAGTCCCGCCTCCCATTCGCCTTGTCGTTTTGTCAGGGCCTCCGTCTCGTCGGCGAGTTTCGACTCGAGCGCGACGGTGTCTTTTTCCCACGCGGCGAGACTGCTTTGATAACGTTCCGTTTCCCCGGGCAGCGGCATCACCGTCTCTTCGTCGTCGAGATTGTTGAAGAAGGCGTAGACTTTGAAAAACTCGTCCTGCTTCAGCGGATCGTGCTTGTGGTTGTGGCATTCGGCGCAGGCGAGGGTCAACCCCAGCCAGGTCGTGGCCACGGCGTTGACGCGGTCGATGACTTGCTTGGTGCGGGCGAGTTCCTTGTCGACTCCGGCCTCGGTGTTGAGGAGGGCGTTGCGATGGAAACCCGCGGCGATCCGATCCGCGTCGGAGCCCTCCGGGAGGAGATCTCCGGCGATCTGGGCGATGGTGAACCGATCGTAGGGCAGATCGCGGTCGATCGCGTCGATGACCCAGTCGCGGTATCGCCAGGCCCAGGCCCGCTCGGTGTCGCCGAGGTAACCGTCGCTGTCGGCGTAACGGGCGAGGTCGAGCCAGTGGCGCGTCCAGCGCTCCGCGAAGTGGGGGGAGTCGAGGAGTTGGTCGACGATCCGGGACCAGTCGTCGGGGGTAATCGGTAAACGGTGATCAGTAATCGGTGTTTTCAGTTCACCGTTTACCGATAACCGTTTACCGATCACCGTCCCAAGCGGCAGGCCGGTGAGATCGAGCGAGAGCCGCCGCAGGAGCGTCGCCGGATCGGCGGGCGGGAGCGGAGCGACCCCGGCCCCGGCGAGGCGGGAGTCGATGAAATGATCGACCGGATGTTTCCCCTCGGGCACCTCGGCGCGGACGATGGGCTGGAAGGACCAATGGTCCCGGCCCTCCCCCGGACCCGGGAGGGAAAGCAGCAAGGCGGTCAACAGCAGCGGTGCGCGGGTCATCGTGATGACGGGCATCCTACCACGGATGGCCCCGGGCCTCGCCTCACGCATGCGCGGAGGTGGGCGATCACTTCAACTTCACCGTGATCTCCTCCTTTGACTCGACCGTCATGGCCTCGAGTTTCTGCATCATTTCCTTCGCGGCATCGGGTGTCACGGCCTTGGGATCTGCGGCGGCTTTGTCGATGAAGGCCCCGAGGTCGGGGTCGATCAATACCTTGCCGATGTCGGCGTCGCTGAGGATGATGAGATCGCCGGTGACGTGGTCGGCGTTGGTCTCGGCAATGCCATCCTCGGCGCGGAGGAAATAGCCGACGCGCATGCCCTGGGTCATGCCGGCGGCCATTTTCATCGCTTCGGAGGGCGCCATCCCCATGGCTTTGGCCTGATCGAGCTGCTGCTGGTCGACGAATCCGTCCATGCCATCCTTGGCAAAGGTCGACTTCACGGTGAGGAGGTCGCCCTCGAGCGTGAAGGAGAGGGCGCCGCCCTCGTCATTTTTCAATTCCTCGCCGGCGGAGGCGACGAAATCCTTCGCCTTTCCGGGCACGGAATTCTGGTCGATGCGCACCTTGCGGATGTCGTCGAAGTCGTAGACGACGGTGTAGCCCTCCCAACCGTCCTCGTCCTTGCCGGGTTCGTGTTTGGCGTAGCGCACGCCCTCGCCGTAGCCCGCGGCATCGGCCTTGAGGGATTCCTCGTCGGGTTTGGCAAGGTCGCGGATGAGGCCGAGGTCGGGACCCGCGGGAGCGGCACCGGGTGCGCCGCCGCCGAGCTGCCCGAGGGCGCCGCCGAGTTGTCCGAGCTGATCGATCATCGCGAGGGTCTCTGGCGAAAAGTAATAACGGGAGATGATCGAGCCGGTGCCGTCCTTTTTCACCCGCACGACGGTGGAGGTGCGGAGGCACGAGGTGGTACCGAGCAAGGTGACGGCGGCGAGGCAGAGGACGAGGATGGATCGCATGGCCGGCATTCTATCGCGGCGCGGGCCGGGATGGGAATCCCAAAACGCCCCGGCGGAGCAAAAAATCGGGTCTTCCCGCGGCATCGCGCACCCGGATTTCACTTGCAGAAGGGC
>JALRFZ010000479.1 GCA_023253615.1 Verrucomicrobiales bacterium
GTGGAAGTCGATCGTCCAGGGCCGCAGCTTCGCCACCATCGACTGGTAGGCCGGCCAGAACTCGGCGTCGGTGTAGCCGGGCTGGACGAGGGCGTGCTCCGGGGCGTTGTAGCCGAGCAGGTAGAGGTAGGTGTGGGCGAGGTCGGCCTGGAAGCCGAGCACCTCCGGCATAGCGACTTCCTCGAGCAGATCGAGCATGTCCTTCCATGAGTGCATCCCCGCCCAGCAGATCTCCCCTTCGGCCGCCAGCCGCTGGCCGTGATCCTTCGCGATCACCGCAGCCTCGCGAAAGGTTTCGGCGATCCGGGTCGTATTGGCCTTCGGACTCTCCCGCCACTTCGACACGCCGAATTCGGCCGAGTCGATCCGGATGATGCCCCGCTTGCGCACGCCATGCTGGTTGAAGATGCCGGCGATCCGGCAACCCACCTTCACCGCTTCGAGAAATTTGGCGCGGGCGTCGTCGTCGCCCATCGCCGAATCACCGACCGTGCCGGGCCAGACAGGAGCGACGAGAGATCCGACCTCGAAGCCTTTCGAGGCGATCATGTCGGCGATCCCGCGGAGTTCGTCATCGGAGGCGGCGGGGTCGGTGTGGGGGTGGAAAAGGAAGTAGTCGATTCCGTCGAACTTCTGTCCGTCCACCTCGGCCGCGGCGGTGAGATCGAGCATGCGCTCGAGGGAAATGGGCGGCTCCTGGCCGTCGCCGTCGCCTTTGCCGACGAGTCCGGGCCACATGGCATTGTGCAATTTGAGGGAAGACATGTTCTGGGATGGGTGGTTTGGGGTGAAAAGGTCCGCTAGGATACATGAAGGGGCTTTTCCGGCAAGAACGAAGGCCGCCTCTTTCACGCCGATACGCCTTGACGGACTCCGCCGTCGCGGGGACTCTTCAGCCATGGTTTCACCAAGAGGAACGGCACCTTCTCTGGTCGCGATGGCTTTGGCCGTGGCACTTCTTCCCGTCACGGGGCTGGGGGAGGCACCGGCCGCACGGCCGCGTCTTCTCGAAGAGCGCCCCTGTGGGCCGGACGCGATCCGCGGTCCCTTCCGTTACCTGATTTTCCAGGGCTGCGCCGGAGCCGATTTCCGGGAGGCCTGTCGTCGCCACGATGCTTGCTACGACACGATCGGATCCGAGAGGCGGGCCTGCGACCGCCGCTTTCTGGAGAAAATGCTCGCCGAGTGCCCCAAGTCGAAACATCCCGCGCGGGCACGCTTCCGGGCCCACTTCGCGTATTTCGGGGTGAAAATCGCCGGGAAAGGGGCTTGGAAATCTGCCCAGGAACTCGCCCGGAAACTTTCGGGGCGATGAGGATGGCAACGGTTCATCAGCCTTCGGAGACTTGCTACTTGCTCCCTCCGGCCAGGAGCGCGCTGAGGTGGTGAACGAGGCGGGCGAGGCGGTCTCCGACATCATCGAGCTCGAGCAAAGCCTGGCGTTCGGCGGGATCCGAGACAAAGCTCTGGGCCACGACATCGGCGATGGCACAGGGATCCTTGACGCAATGGAGATGACTGCGGAGTTGTTCGGAGATGTGTTGGCCTTTCACGCAGAGACGGGTGCTGAGATCGACGAGCTCGAGCGCGGACGAGGCGGCGGATGACGGATCGCCGATGCGGCAGGGGCGGGGACGGATCGTGGCGATGCGGAAGGGGGCGACCTGCTCCCATCCGATGATTTCCACCCGCTGCACGCCGGAAAGCATGAGATGAGAGGTCCCGTCCGGGTGGGTGACACAGGCGCGCACCAGTCCGAGCGTCGTGATCGGGTAGACCGGATCCGCCGCGATTTCCACATCGATGCCGGGTTGGGCATGGCCGATGCAGAACATCCGGTCGCGCTCCAGCGCATGGCTGAGCATCGCCCGGTAGCGGGGTTCGAAAATGAAGAGCGGCATGTAACCGCGCGGGAAGAGGGTGGCTCCTCCCAGCACCATCACCGGGACCGAGCCCGGCAAGGTTTCAGCAACAGTCGGCATCTGGACAGTATACGAAAGATTCAGGCGGTGGAGTCGCGTTTCTACTGCAAAACTGACTTTTATGGCATCTTTTCCTTTGCATCGGATCCGAAATGTGATTTCCTTCCCGCCCCTGAACAAAAGACTTCCTTGTCGGCATCAGGGCGATGCCAAAACTAGCAAGCGTAATGAGCGAATCCAACAACCCCACCGCTGGTCTCCAGCTTCACGACCGTGACACGGGCAGCGCCGATGTGCAAATCGCGCTCCTCACCTCGCGGATCAACCATCTTACCGGCCACCTCACGGCCAACAAAAAGGATGTTTCCTCGCGCCGCGGTCTCCTCCGCATGGTGGCGCGCCGCCGCAAACTCCTCGATTACCTTTCCCGCACCGACAACGAGCGTTACCAAAAGGTCTTGGCTACGCTCGGTCTGCGCCGCTAAGAGGCTGCCCGCAAAAGCGTCGGATTTTCCGGCGCTTTTTTGCTTTCCCGGGGTCCGTGATTTTCATCCGGTCTTCCCGCTTGCCCACGCGCCGACCATCGACGTGTCCCCGTGTCTGCCTGTATCCCAACATGGGGCGGCGCACGAAGAAGTGTAACGAATTTTTAAACCAGAAGAAGAAAAAACATGAGTATTGAACGCATCACGTGCCAAGTCGGCACGCAAGAAATGATCATCGAGACGGGCAAGATGGCCAAGCTGGCCGATGGCGCCGTCACCGTGCAAGTGGCCGACACCGTCGTCCTTGTCACCGCCGTCTCCTCCACGAAGATCAAGGAAGGGCAGGATTTCTTCCCGCTCTCCGTCGAATACAAGGAGAAAGCCGCCGCCGTCGGTCGCTTCCCCGGTGGCTACTTCAAGCGCGAAGGCCGCCCCACCGAGAAGGAAATTCTCACCTGCCGCA
>JALRFZ010000653.1 GCA_023253615.1 Verrucomicrobiales bacterium
CGCGGCCGAAGAAGAATAGTCCGGACTCTGACGAATCCGAGGATAGCCCCGGGATCGCTGACCGCTGGGGATGGTGGCTGCAAATTCCGGGCTCCGGCCCGCTTCTGCCTGCCTTAGAACATGGAGGCCTATCGCGCGGCGGACTCTTGGCTCGGCGTTCGGATGTGAGCGCTCGACCGGCCGGGTCCTGACACCTGGCGACAGGCCTGCCGCCTGCCCGTGAGGCGGCCGAGGCGGAGCGAGAAGGATGGACATGAAAGTTTTTGAATGTTCAGTTTTGAGTTTTCAGCGGCGGAGCTCCCGGACTTTGTACCTTTTACCTTCCCACCTTTTACCGCGCCGCGAGCGGCGCTACTGCTGCATGCTGACCTGCGCCTGCATGCGGCTGTTGACGTAGTCCTCGGCGCTCGCGGGCGGCGCGTCGCGACGGAGGAGGAAATAACGCTGCGAGATCTCGTAGCCGATCCGGTTCAGATCGACCTGCACGGAGTCGACATACTCATGCAGCCCGAGCTGACCGATCTCCTCGACGCCGGCGAAATTCAGACGGGCGAGCAAGGCCCCCGTGGCGCGCTCGGCCTCGTTGAGATATTCGCCCTCGTCGGTGTCGGAGATCTGGTGGAGGAGCTCGTCCATCTTCCGCACGCAGAAGCGCACCGATCTCGGGAAGGTCGTCGAAAAGAGCAGCAGCATCGAGGCATTCGCCGCATCCACCTCCCCGCCGAAGCGGTGCCGGTATTCGGCGGTGGCGCTGCAAGCCCGCAGCATCGTGTTCCACGCCGGGGCCGCTTCGTGGACGGGTAGGAAATGCGGCAGATCGACGATGCGGCTCGTCTTGTCGGCCCGCTCGATGAACTCCCCGAGCTGCACGAAGGCCCACACATCGGTGCGCGGCAGCGAGGTATTGACGATGCCACGGAAGAGGAGCGAGGATCGCACCGTCGCCTCGCAGATCCGGCTGTGCCGATCAGGGTCGGCCTCGGGGATCTGCTTCAGATCGAGCCAGAGCGCGTTCAGCTCCACCCACATTTCCTCGGAGATCTGGTCGCGCACGGCACGGGCGTTCTCGCGGGCCTGGAAGACGCAGTTGAGGACACTGTCGGGATTGTCCTTCGAACTCACCATGTAGGTGATCACGTCTTCGCCCGAGCTTTCATCCCCCATCGAGGTCACCTCGAGCAAGGGGTGCCATTCGTGCTCGCCGGTGAGGGCCGAGGTGGCATCGAGCAATTCATTCTGATGTGCGGTGACAAGACGCGCGAGGTTGTCGGCGCGCTCGATGTAGCGGCTCATCCAATAGAGGTTTTCGGCAACGCGGGAGAGCATGAAGAAGTCTGTCAGTTTTCAGTTTTCAGTTTTCAATTCATCGGTCCGTCTCCACGGACGGGGCAGCGCGCAAGACCCACGTGTCCTTGCTGCCACCACCCTGGGAGGAATTCACGACAAGAGAGCCCTTGCGCAGGGCGACGCGGGTGAGACCACCGGGGATGACGACGGTCTCCTTGCCGGTGAGAACGAAGGGGCGCAGGTCGATGTGACGTCCCTCCAGCTTTCCATCGCAGAAGGTGGGGTGGCGCGACAGCGAGATCACGGGCTGGGAGATGTAGCCGCGCGGATTGGCCCGCACCTTGTCGCGGAATTCGGCGACCTGCTCCTTCGTCGCGGCGGGGCCGATGAGCATGCCGTAACCGCCGGCCTCATCGACCGCCTTCACGACGAGTTCGTCCATGTTCTCGATCATGTAGGTCAGCTCCTCGGGCCGGCTCCCGAGAAAGGTCTCGATGTTCGGGAGGACGGGCTCCTCCGAGAGGTAAAAGCGGATCATGTCGGGCACATAGGCGTAGGTCGCCTTGTCGTCCGCGACGCCGGTGCCGACCGCGTTGACGAGGGTGACATTCCCGGCCCGGTAGGCCCGCATCAGATCCGGCACGCCGAGGATGGAATCGCGGCGGAAGAAACGCGGATCGAGGAAATCATCGTCGATGCGGCGGTAGATCACGTCGACCTGCACGAGCCCGCGCGTCGTGTGCATGTAGACGCGATCGTTTTCCACGAGCAGGTCGCGCCCTTCCACGATCTCGATGCCCATCTGCTGGGCGAGGAAAGTGTGCTCGAAATAGGCGCTGTTGTATTGCCCCGGAGTGAGGAGCACGCAGACCGGCGTGTCCTGCTGCCGCGGCGAGACGGAGCGCAGCGTCTTGAGCAATTCGGTCGGGTAATCGGCGACGCGCTCGACATTCAGTTTCCGATACAGGTCGGGAAAAGTCCGCTTCATCGCGAGACGGTTCTCGAGCATGTAGGAAACGCCCGAAGGGCAGCGGCCGTTGTCCTCCAGCACGCAGTAGCGGCCGTCGTTATCACGGATGAGGTCGGTGCCGCAGATGTGGATGTAGGTGTCGTGCGGCAGCTTCACCCCCGCGAATTCGGCGCGGTTGTGTTTCGAGGTCTTGATCAGCTCTTCCGGCACGATCCCTTCCTTGAGGATGCGACGGTCGGAATAGATGTCTTTCAAAAAGAGATTCAGGGCCTGGATGCGCTGGCGGAGTCCCTGATCGATCGTCGCCCATTCATCGGCAGGGATGATCCGGGGAAAGGGATCGAAGGGAAAGATCCGCTCCGTCCCCTGCCCGTCCGAATACACCGTGAAGGTCACCCCCTGCTTGAGGAAGGTGCGCTCCAGCGACCGCAGGCTCGACTTCATGCGATCATCCGAGAGATTGCCGAAATACTCGGCCGTCTCCCGGTACATGCCGCGGATCGACTGATCCTCCCTCGCGAAGGTCTCATCAAAGAAACCCTCCACCTCGTATTGCTCGAACTGTTCTTTCACCGGGTTGTGCTTAGCAGATTGGATGCCAATCCTTTAGGAGCAACCTCCCGGTGTCAATTCCGGTGCATGGAAGATGGCAAGATCCGCGCGATCCTACCCGACTACCGACCTCACCAAGCCGCCCGATAGACCCCCTCGAGCAAGGCGGCATCGACCGGCACCGGGTTGAACCGCGCCGTCCACTGACCCGCAGCCTCCTCGGCGAGACGGGGGATCATGGCCTCGTCGACGCCGAGATCACGCAGCGACAGGTTCATCGAACACGCCGCGAGGTGAGTGCGGACACGGTCGGCGAGATCGCCCTCGTGGAGCGAATCGTAGATCGCCGCGGCATGGGCATCGCGGCGGTTGAAAGCAATGACGTGGGGCAGCATCGTCCCCACCGCCTGCCCATGGACCGTGTCGTAATGCGCGGTCAAGGGATTCGCACAGGAGTGGGCGATGCCGAGCATGGAGTTTTCGATCGCTGTCCCGGCGAAGGCCGCCCCCAGCAGCATGCGGGCGCGGGCTTCGAGATCGCCGGGCTCGGCCAGGACCCGGGAAATGCCCGCGTCGAGCAAACGCCACGCGGCACGTGCGTAGGCCGCCGAGACCTCGTTGCGCTTGTTGCAGACCGCGGTCTCGAGGGCGTGCGCGATCGCATCGATGCCAGTGTGCGCGGTCACTGCGACGGGCATCGTCACGGTCAGCTCCGGATCGAGAATGGCGACGGCGGCGGCGCATTTCGGATCGCCGCAGGCCATCTTGGCATGGGTCTCCGCATCAGCGATGAGGGCGAAGCTCTGGCATTCGCTGCCCGTCCCGGAGGTCGTCGGCACGGCGATGAAGGGCAGCATGGGTTTCGTCGCTTTGCCGACACCCCAGTAGTCCTGCATCCGGCCTCCGTTGCTGAGGATGAAATTGCAGCCCTTCGCGGTGTCGAGGCTCGAGCCCCCGCCGAGACCGATGATGACATCGATTTTTTCCGCCTCCGCGAAGGCGACACAGCGATCGACGTCCTCGGTGGTGGGATTTTCGTGGACTTCGGCAAAGACCGCACCCTCAACTCCCGCGCTGCCGAGGGCAGAGAGCGCCCGCCCGACAAAGCCGGTGCGGGCGAGTCCCGGGTCGGTGACGATGAGTGCCTTCATCG
>JALRFZ010000682.1 GCA_023253615.1 Verrucomicrobiales bacterium
CACCCTGCTGCCGCTCTGGCTCGTCGGAAACGATCTCAAGAGTGGCCGTCTCGTGCGCCTCCTGCCGGAACTCGAGATGCCCTCGATCGATCTCTTCGCCGGCTACGCCGCCGGCCGCCACATCACCGGCCGACTCCGCGCCTTCCTCGATTTCGCCCAAGAGGAGATTCCCCGGATGCTCGGGGAAAAATAGTTGACCGTTCGTCTAGTTTCGCCAAAGTGCCCTCATGGGACGCGTCAGTGATGCGAGGGAACGGCTTCTCGAAGCCATGATGGAATTGATCTGGACGGGGAGCTACGGACGCACCTCGGTCGATCACATCTGCGAGCGTGCCGGCGTGAAGAAGGGGAGCTTCTACCACTTTTTCGAATCGAAATCCGCTCTCGCCCTCGCCGCGGTCGATCATGGGTGGGCCGAGCACCGCCTGCACCTCGAGGCCGTCTTTTCTCCCGAGACTCCACCGATGGAGCGCATCCTGCGCTGTTTCCGGGAGTCCCGCGCAGAGCAGGAAGAGCTCCTCGTGAAGCACGGCCGCGTCCTCGGTTGTCCCGTGCATTCGCTGGGGGCCGAGGTCGCGACGACGGATCCGGAGTTGCGCGACCGCCTCCAGGAGATCCTTGCGGAGTTTCTCACCTACTACGAGACGGCGATCCGGGACGGGCAGGCCGAGGGATCGGTCGTGCCCGGTGATCCCGGGATGCTCGCGCGCATGGTTTTTGCCTTCAGCGAAGGGCTCCTCCTCCATGCCCGGATGAAGAACGACCTCGCGCCGCTCGACGATTTCGAGTCCGGGGCGATGCATCTCCTCGCCGCCAAGGTGCCGGTATCCTGACAAACGTATCCCTCTTTTGCCGCGCCCCCTCTTTCCTCTTCCTTCCTCCTCCATGAAACTCCGCTACCTCCTTCTCCCGGCCGTCTTTCTCTCCGCGTGTGGTGAGCCGCCCGCGCCTCCGCAGGCCGGGACGATGCCTCCGGCGCAAGTCACTCTCGCCGCCGTCGAGTCGCGCAAGCTCGTCGAGTGGGAGGAATTCACCGGTCGGGTCGAGGCGACCGAGATGGTCGAGCTGCGGCCGCGCGTCTCCGGCTACATCACCGAGGTGCACTTCGAAGCCGGGGAGTTGGTGAAAGAGGGCGAGATCCTTTTTACGATCGATCAACGTGCCTTCGAGACCCGCCAGCGCGCAGCCAAGGCCGAGGTCGACCGAGCCGAGGCCGCCACCGAGATGGCGAAGCGGGAGTTCGACCGGGTCAAGGGACTCCTCGCCGCCCGCGCCATCGCGCCCGAACAGGCCGAGGGCCGGGAAAGCGCCTATCTCCAGAGCCAGGCCCTGCTCGAGGCCGCCAAAGCCACGCTCCACAGCGCCGACATCGAGATGGAGCACACCGAGGTGAAGGCGCCGATCAGTGGACGCATCAGCCGGGCCATCACCACCACGGGAAATTTCGTCACTGCCGGGACCACGCTGCTCACCACCATCGTGACGGTCGATCCGGTCCATGTCTACACCGACATCGACGAGCAGAGCCTCCTCCGCCTTCAAGCCCTCAAGCGCGAAGGCAAACTTTACGTTGATGAAAAAGGCCGCGTCCCCGTCGAGGTGCAGCTCGCCAACGAGACCTCGTTCCCGCACAAGGGCTACATCGAATCCTTCGACAACCGCCTCGACGCCGCGACCGGCAGCATGGTGGTGCGCTGCGAGCTGCCCAATGCCGACGGCCAGCTCACCCCCGGGCTCTTCACCCGCGTGCGCCTGCCCATGACCTCCGAATACGACGCCCTCCTCGTCGAGGCCGAGGCCATCCTCACCGATCAGGCCAACAAGTACGTCCTCGGTGTGACACCGGAAAACATGACCGTCTACAAACCCGTCGAGATCGGACCCGCGATCAACGGGAAACGCATCGTCCGCAGCGGTCTCGCCGCCGGGGAAAAGATCATCGTCAACGGCATGGCGCGCCTGCCCCAGCCCGGCATGCCGGTGCAACCGGTCGAGGCTCCGCCCGCCGAGGGTGCCGGTGTCGCAAACGCGATCAAACCATAATTCGGATTACCCCGAAAACCATCAGCGGAAATCAGCGCAGATCAGCGGTCCATCCCGACATTCCGGCATGAATTTCTCCTCCTACTTCATCACGCGGCCGGTCTTCGCCGGGACCTTGTCGCTGCTCATCCTCGTGCTCGGGGCGATCTCGCTTTTCCAGCTCCCCGTCTCGGAATATCCCGAGGTCGCACCGCCCACCGTCATCGTCACCGCGACCTATCCGGGCGCGAATCCGAAGACCATCGCCGAGACCGTCGCCTCGCCGCTCGAGCAGACCATCAACGGGATCGAGAACATGCTCTACATGTCCTCGCAGAGCACCGCGAACGGGACCATGACCCTCACCGTGACCTTCAAGGTCGGGACGGATCTCGACCTCGCCCAGGTCCAGGTGCAGAACCGCGTCGCCCAGGTCCTGCCGAAGCTGCCCGAGGAAGTGCGCCGCTTCGGCGTCGTCACGGTGAAGTCCTCGCCAGACATGACCCTCGTCGTGCACCTTCTCTCCCCGAACGACCGCTACGATGAGATCTACCTGCGGAACTACGCGACACTCAACGTGAAGGACGAGCTCTCCCGCCTCTCCGGTGTCGGCCAGGTGCAGATCTTCGGGGGAGGGGAGTATGCGATGCGCATCTGGATCGATCCTGACAAAGCAGCCGCGCGCGGCCTCACCGCCAGTGACATCGTCAACGCGATCCGCGAGCAGAACATCCAGGTCGCCGCCGGCACGATCGGTCAGCAGCCGACGAAAGACGCCGCTTTCGAACTGACGGTGAACGCGAAGGGCCGGCTCGTCACCGAGGAGGAGTTCGAGGACATCATCGTCAAGACCGGTCCCCACGGGGAGAAGCTACGCCTTCGCGACATCGGCCGCGCCGAGATGGGCAGCGCCGAATACGCGATGCGCAGCCTGATCAACAACAAGAAGGCCGTTGGCATGGGCGTCTTCCAGCTCCCCGGGGCGAACGCGCTTTCCGTTTCCCAGTCGATCCGCGAAACGATGGAGGAGTTGAAGCTGAAATTCCCCGAAGGTGTCGACTACGCCATCGCCTACGATCCCACTGTCTTCGTGCGGAAGTCGATCGATGCGGTGATCCACACCCTCCTCGAGGCCATCGTCCTCGTCGTCCTCGTCGTCGTGCTT
>JALRFZ010000718.1 GCA_023253615.1 Verrucomicrobiales bacterium
GGGATCTTCGATTCCGGGTTGTAGCAGGAAAGATCGCCCGCCCCGAGATCATCGGCGAGGATGACGATGAGATTGGGTTTTTCCGCCGCAGCCAGTACGACCGGAAGGAACCATAGGAGGAAAAGCACGCGGACCATGTCAGTTCCTTTCCTCCTTGCCCTGCTCTTTCGCCTTGCCTTTCCCCTTCCCTTTCGGGCCTTTCTCTTTCCAGAAAGCATCGCCATCCGGCAGCGGGCCGGCCATGGGCGGCGTCTCGAAGAATTTCCCGTCATCGATCAGGCGCGGATCGCCGGTGGCCTCCAGCTCTTCCATCAGCGCTTTCTCGAGCGCCTCCTTCACCTCCGCATAGGCCGGATCATCGGCGACGTTGGTGGTTTCGTGAGGATCCTTCTTCAGGTCGTAGAGCTCGTATTTCGGCCGCTTGCCATAGACCCAGTTGAAGTGATCGCGCCACTCCGGCGTATCGCGCACGCCGACGAGCCAGGCCTTGGTCGGTCCGGCATCCTCGTCTGGCAGCGTCACGCGGGTCTCGTTCTCGAGATCCTCCACCGAGGGCGTGCCGCTGCTGTCGAGCAGGTAGGGGTCGCCCATCGGATAGCGGTCGGGACGGAAATTCACGATCAGCACATGGTCGGCCGTGCGGATGGCACGCTGGGGATAGGGGGAATAATCCGACCGCGCGATCTCGACGTGGCGCTCGCGCCCGGTGAAGACGCGGGTGCGGGTCTCGTCCACGAGTCCGCTCTTCTCCGAGCGCAGGGTCGGCCAGAGGCTGCGACCCGTCATCACCTCCGGAGCCTCCAGCCCCGCCGCCTCGAGGAAGGTCGGGGCGAGGTCGGTGAGCGAGGCGAAATCATCGACGATGCGTCCGCCCTTCACCCCCGGGCCGGTGATGGAGAGACAGACGTTCGTGCCGAAGCCGTAGAGGTTGCACTTGCCGTAGGGGAAGCCCGGAGCGCCATGATCGCCGCTGATGGCGATGAGCGTGTTCCCTTTCTCACCGCGTGCCTCGAGCTCGTCGAGGAGCTCGCCGATGGCGGCATCCCACGCCTTGATCTCGCCGAAATAGTCCGCGAGGTCCTGCCGCACCTCCGGCACATCGGGGAGGAAAGGCGGCATCTTTCCCTCGAGTGCATCGGGATCGATCCCCCAGAGCGCCTTGCCGCTGCCCTTGATCCACTTGCGGTGGACGTTGGTGGGTCCGAACCAGTAACACCACGGTCCGTCGCCCTCCTTCGCATCGAGGAAGTCAGCGAAGTTGCCGCGCGATTCCCCGAGCAGTTCGGCCCTGATCGTCTCGAAGGGCGTGCCGCCGTCGACGGCGGTGGTCGCGTGCTGGGAGAACTGGTTGAACCGTCCGCCGCGTTTCGCGAAGGCCTGCTCCTTGGTGAACGGCGCGTTCGCCGGGCTGCCCGGCCCCCAGACCTTGTGCGTGTAACCGATGAAATAACCCGCTTCCTGGAGCAGCAGCGGATAGCTCGGGATCGAATCATCCCAGACCGCGCCGCGCAGGATCGCGCCGGTGTTGGTGCGCCAGAAATGTTGTCCTGTCAGGAGGGCGCTGCGGCACGGCGTGCAGGAGGGCGCACTGACGTGGGCGTTGCGGAAAAAGACGCCTTCCCCGGCGATGCGATCGAAATTCGGAGTCTCGACGACATCATTGATCGTGCCGGGTCCTTCGGACTCGCGCAGGATGGAGGCGTAGCGGCCCCAGTCGTCGGCGAAAAGGAAGAGGAGGTTCGGCTTTTTCTCCGCCGCCGGCGCGGCGTTGAGCAGGAAGGAAAGGGCGATAGTGACGAGGGTCGGGTGTTTCATCAAAGAGGGTCGGTTGGGTTGGCGGCGCGTTTCTTTTTACCCTGCTTCGGGTCCGGAGTTGCGCCCGGATCCGCCTCGCGGAAGGCGCGATCGAGCCCCGCGGGACGGGCGTCGCGGTATCGGTCGAGCACGGCCTGCAGCTTCGCCCGCGCCTCCGGCGCGGCATCGGGCGGCAACGGATCGCCCGTCTCGAAGGGATCGGCGGAGAGATCGTGGAGGCGGCCGTCGCGGTAGAG
>JALRFZ010000721.1 GCA_023253615.1 Verrucomicrobiales bacterium
CCGGCCGGACCGCTTTCGGAAAAGGCCCAGTGATGGTGGCGCACCCAAGGGACGAAGCGCAGGTTTTCGAAGACACCGAAGGTCACACCGGCCCGCTCTGCGCCTTCGCACATGCGCCGGGCTCCCTCCATCGAGACCGCGAGCGGCTTTTGCGAAAGGAGGGGCTTGCCGTGGGCGAAGGCGACCTCCGCGATCTGGTGATGCAGGCTGTGGATCGTGAAATCGTTCACCGCATCGACTCGCCCCGAGGCGATCATCTCACGATAGTCGGTGAAGACCTCCACCTGCGTGTCGGGCTGGAAGTCGGAGAGATATTGATCCCCGACGGCGAGGGGGTCGCCGGGGATGCTGGAGACGGCACGCCGCTGCGGCGGGCCTTCGCCGCGGCGCACGTAGCCGAGGGCATCCTCCGCCTTACGGGCGCAGAGCGCGGTGATCTCGAAGCCCTCGACCCCGGCCTCTCGGAGGAGCCGGTAGCCCTCGAGGTGCGCGGCGAGGATGCGGCCGCAGCCGACGATGCCGATGCGTATCATGCCCCGACCTTAAAGACACCACGGTCGATGCCAAGCGAAAAGGACGGCACGAAAACGCGTCCGCCATTCGCGAGAGGCCGGGCGCACCCGTCAAGGATGATCGGCGTCGCCGAAGCCTTCCTCGATCGGCAGCACGGGCTCGCCCGCCATGTTCCGCTGGATCACCTTGAATTGATCGAGGAGAAAGAGCGGTTTGGCGGCCTCTTTCGCGAGGGCGTTGAGTCGATTCTGCATTTCCACGACTTTTTCGGGATGCTCCGCGGCAAGGTTTTTTTCCTCGGAGGGATCTTCGGCCAGATGATAGAGATCGACACTCGAGGGCAGCATCGTGCGCCAGATCAGCTTCCAATCGCCTTGGCGCACCGCGCCGCGGAAGGGCTCGATGTTGTAGACGATCTCCTTGCGGGGCGAGTCGGCGCCGGTCGCAACGGTCGACCAGACATCGACTCCATCGAGCGGCTTGCAGCCTTCGGTCGAGGCACCGGCGAGACCGGCGAAGGTGGTGAAAAGATCGACGCCGTGGATGAGACCATTTACCTCGCCCGCCTGGATTTTCCCGGGCCAGTTCGCGAAGGCACAGACGCGCGTGCCGCCTTCGAAGAGGGAGGCCTTGCCATCGCGATAGGGACCGTTGTCGCAGGGAATCTTGATCTTCGAAACATCGGCCATGACCCCGGCGAACATCGCGTTCTTCGTGCCTCCGTTGTCGCTGTGGAAGACGATGAGGGTGTTTTCGCGCATGCCTTTCTTGTCGAGGGCGGCGACGACGCGGCCGATTTCGTCATCGAGACACGAGACCATCGCGGCATAGGTGCGACGGGTCGGTTCCTCGATGGAGGTATAGCGATCGAGGTAATCCTGCGGTGCCTGGTAAGGCGTGTGCGGCGCGTTGAAAGCGAGGTAAAGATAGAGCGGCGTGCCCGTATCGTGCGATTCGATCATCTTCACGGCATCGTTCCCAAGGAGCTGGGTGGTGTAGCCTTCCTCCTTCACCGGTTCGTTCTCGCGATACCAGTCGAGCACGCCGTGCTCTTCGTGGGTGAAATAATCGAGCTCGCCGATCATCGCGCCGTAGTGGTAATCGAAGCCCCGCTGGCGCGGCCACCATTTCTTGTCGGCGTGGCCGAGGTGCCATTTGCCGATGAGGGCGGTCTTGTATCCAGCAGCCTTGAGGACCTCGGGCATCAGTTTTTCCTCCGTGTCGAGGCCGTAGGCCGAGACCGAAGGGATCACCGCGGTCTGCAAACCGTAGCGGAAAGGGTAGCGGCCGGTCATGAGCGCGGCGCGGGTCTGGGTGCACATCGATTGCACGTAGAACTGCGTGAACTTCGCGCCGCCGGCCGCGAGCTGATCGAGATTCGGCGTTTGGATGTCCTTGCAGCCGTTGAAGCCCACGTCCTTCCAGCCGAGGTCGTCGGCGACGATGTGGAGGATGTGCGGCTTGGTGGGTTGGTCCTGTGCCGTCGCCATTCCCGAAAGGGCGGCGAGGGCAGAGAGGGCGATCGAAAGACAGGCAGGGGATGGTCTCATGGGAGGCGTCTAAAACGGTTGTTAGCTTCCCTTATTGCAGGCAAAGTTGCTATCCATTTCACGCACGGACGGTTTGAGCGCGCCTCCTCCAGATTCTCCGCCCTCGGCGGGCTACCGGCATCTGGTCCACCGGATGAGCGATCCGGACGAGTTTGCGGTCGCCGTGTCGGGCGCGAGCCTGAAGGCCGATTTCCTCGGGCGGCAAACGTCTCCGACGATCGTCGAGCAATTCCAGACGAGGCAATGGGCCCTCGATTTCCAGCAGGCCGAGGTGCGCGCCCGCATCCTCGGTTATCCGCCGCTCGACTGGGCCTCGCTCGCCCTCATCCGTGGCGGCGGCGAATCATCCTGGTATGGCAGCCCGGCGAGCCGCGGATTTCTCGTCTGCACGCCGCCGGGCGAGGCGATCGATGGCTGGATCGGCCCGGGATTCGAGTGCTCTTCGGTGGGGGTGCCGGCTTTGGTCTGGGAACAATGCCGTCGTGCCGCGGGACACGAATCTGGCTCGCTCGACGCGGCAGTCCTGCCCCTGCCTCCGGCCCGGTTCGCGGCGATCGAGCGTTGCTTGCTGAGGCTGCGCCGATCCCTCCGCGAGAGTGGAGCGAGGCATCCCGCGGTCGTCCCGCTCGAGGTCACGGAGTTCCTGCATTGTTTCCTCACCTAGGTCTGGGAACTCGCCATCCACGCTCCCGTGCCGCGCGACTCGGTCCGCAACCGCGCCCGCCTCGCCCGTCGCGCGGATGATTGGCTGCGCGCCCATCATGACGTCGCGGTCGGCGTGAGCGAACTGCCCCTCGCCATGGGCACGAGCCGACGCGAGCTCGAGTATGCCTTTCGCGAGACCTTTGCGATGAGTCCGCGTGCTTATCTCGAAAAGATCCGCCTCAATGCGATCCGTCGGGAGCTGGTGTCGGCCGCGGACCGTACCGGTGGCACGACGGAGGCCCGGGGAATGGTCACGCGTATCGCGCTGGATCACGGCATCTCGCATCTCGGGCGATTCCCCTCGCTTTATCGGGGGCTTTTCGGGGAACTCCCGAGCGACACGCTCGTTCGTCATGCCGGACCGCGTCAGGGGAGAAAGTAGCGGGTGGCCATTTTCCACCTTCCCCCGCGACGGATCGCGTCTACAATCCCCGCCATGGAGAAATTCGACGAAAAGGAAGCGTTTGCCCGCACCCGGAAGAGTCTCATCGAGCGGCTCGCCGACTGGGAGGATCAGCGCACCTGGGACGAATTCTACCAGACCTATTGGCGTCTCATCTACAGCGTCTCGGTGAAAGCCGGGCTGAGCCGGGAGGAGGCCTTCGACGTGGTGCAGGAGACCGTGCTCGCCGTCGCGAAACAGTGGAAAAAGGGACAGGTCTACGACCCCGAAAAGGGATCCTTCAAGACCTGGCTGATGAACATCACGCGCTGGCGCATTTCCGACCAGTTCCGCCTGAAACAGCGCAATCCGGCGGCGATGAACCAGGCCGGTGGCACGCCCGGAGCGGATGGAGACGACCGCCGCACCGGCACGATCGAGCGGCTCGAGGGCGAGAACGGGGCCGAGGTCCTCGACCAGGTCTGGGAGCGCGAGTGGATGTCGAATCTCACCGACGTCGCCCTGCAGCGGGTGAAGAAACTCGTCTCGCCGAACCAGTATCAGATCTTCCACGCCTACGTCGTGAAGGAATGGGATGTGGCCAAGGTCGTGAAGGAACTCGGCGTGAGCCAGTCGCAGGTCTACCTCGCGAAGCATCGCATCAGTGCGCTGCTGAAGGACGAGATCGAGAAACTGAAGAAGGATTTCCAGTGAGCGGCCGCCGGGCCGCGGGAGCAAAGCCCTCCGCGGTCAATCCTTCGAGCTCTTCGGATCGAGCGCGTCGCGGAGGCCGTCGCCGAGGAAGTTGAGGCAGAAGAGCGTCAGCCCGAAGACGACCGCCGGGTAGATCAGGAGGCCCGGATCGCTCGCCATGAGATCGGCCCCTTCCTTGATCAGTGAACCCCAGCTCGCATCGGGCGGCTGCACCCCGAGCCCGAGGAAACTCAGGATGGCCTCGAGCCGCATCACCGCCGGCACCGTGAGGGTCGTGTAGACGATCACGGGGCCGAGCGTGTTCGGAATGAGGTGGCGGAAAATGATCCGGCTTTGCGAGAGACCGAGGCTGCGGGCCGCGTCGATGAATTCCTGTCCTTTCAGAGAACGCACCTGGCCGCGCACGATCCGCGCCATCGTCAGCCACTCGACCGCGCCGATGCAGAGGAAGAGGAGCCAGAGCGAGTTGCCGAAGAGTTCGTTGAGGAAGCGCACCGGTTTCCAATCCCCCATCTCCGCGACATAGGTCGAGAGGATGATGACGATGATCATGAAGGGCAGGGCGTAGAGGATGTCGACGATGCGCATCATCACCGCATCGATGCGCCCGCCGAGGTAGCCCGAGACCGCGCCGTAGATGACGCCGATCGTCAGAGAGACGAAGGTGGCGAGGAATCCGACCGAGAGAGAGACACGGCCGCCATAGAGGATGCGCGAAAAGACGTCGCGGCCGAGCGGGTCGCTGCCGAGCAGGTAATAGACCTCCTTCCCGTCCATCGAGGTGGCCGAGGAAAAGGCCGGCATCGACTGCAGGTCGGGATGGGTCGTGTTCGGATCGGGAATGCCCGGTACGAGGGGCAGGAAGAAGCTGACGAGGATGATCAGGATCGTGAACCACAGGCTCGCCATCGCGAGGTGGTTTTTCTTCAGCCGCAGCCACGCGTCGCGCCCGAGGGAGCTGCCCTTTTCGATCGTCGTGGATTTCGCTGGAGCGGGGGAAAGCATGGGACTCAGCGGTTCGCGCGGGTTCTCGGATCGAGCCAGGCCTGGAGTACGTCGACGAGGAAATTCATCGTCAGGATGAGCAAGGCGAAGACCGTGACCGTTCCGTTGATGAGCCAATAATCGCGGTTCGTCGCCGCCTTGATGAAATGCTGCCCAAGCCCCGGTAGGCCGAAGACCGATTCGACGACGAAAGAGCCCCCGATCAAGCCGGCGATGGCGGGCCCGAGGAAGGCGACGACCGGAGTGATGCCGCCGCGGAAGGCGTGCTTGAAGAGGATCGCGAGCGGCGGCACTCCTTTCGCTTTCGCGGTACGGATGAAATCCTGGCTCAGCACCTCGATCATGCTGCCGCGGGTGAGGCGGGCGATGTAGGTCGAGTAATAAAGACCGAGCGTGACCGATCCGAGGATCCAGGCCGAGCTGTTCTCCCAGAGGGCGACGTCGAACCATCCCAGCTTCAACGCGAAGATTTCGCCGAGGAGCGGACCAACGACAAAGGTCGGCACGCAGATCCCGAGCGTGACCAGGGACATCAGCGCGTAATCGACGATCGTGTTCCGCCGCGCCGCGGCGAAGACCCCGATGGGAATCCCCAGGGCCAGGGCGAGGGTGAGTCCACAAGCTCCGAGCATGGCGGAGACCGGAAAACTCTCGGCGATGACCTCGTTCACGGTGAAGCCCTTGTTGCCGAAAGACGGGCCGAGGTCGCCCTTCACGAGGCGGCCGAGATACATCGCGTATTGCACCGGGAGCGGCTTGTCGAAGCCGTAGTTCCGCTTCATCTGCTCGACGAGGTGCTCGGGGATCTTCTTCTCATCGAGGAAGGGGCCGCCCGGCGCAAGGCGCGCGAGGAAGAAGGTCAGCGTGATGATGCAGAAGAGCGCGAGGAGCGACTGCGCGAACCGCGAGAGGAGAAAGCGGGCCGTTTCCATCAGCGAGGCCCTCCCTTCTCCGATGGCACCAGATCGACGTGTTTGTAAGGCCGGTGGTCGAGCAGGGTCGGATGCCAGTTCCTCACATCCGGATGCAGCAGGTAGACCCGCGTGTACCAGTAGATCGGCAGGATGGGCACCTCGTCGAGGAGGATGGCCTCGGCCTCGCGCATTTTCTCGAGACGCGCCGCGGGATCACTGAGGAGGGCGCTTTCCCTGAGGAGGCGGTCGTATTCCGGATTCGCCCATCCGGTGTAGTTGTTCGAGTCGCCCGTGCGCCAGATGCTGAGGAAGGTGTAGGGATCGACGTAGTCGCCGATCCATCCGGCGCGCGAGACGTCGTAGCGGAGATCCTGCGTCGTTTGTTGGAAGACCTTCCATTCCTGGTTCTCGATCTTCACCTTCTCGATCCCGAGATGTTTCTTCCACATGTCCTGGATCGCCACGGCGATGTTGCGGTGCGACTCGAGGGTGTTGAAAAAGAGGGTGAATTCGGGCACGTCCTTCCCGCTCGCATAGCCGGCTTTCCGCAGATGCTCGCGCGCCTTCTCCGGATCAAACCCGATCATCCGTGGCGGATCGTAGCCGCCCTCGGCCGGCGGGGTGAAGCCGTAGGCCGGCACCTGTCCGGCCCGCGTCACATACTTCACGATCGTCTCCTGATCGATCGCGCGGGAGAGGGCGCGACGGAACTCGACGTTGTCGGTCGGCGTGCGGGTCACGTTGCAGCGGTAGAAATACGAGCCGTTGTAGGTCTCGGCGCGGAGAGGGGAATCGGGCATCGCCCGGTACTTCGCGATCAAACTCTCCGGGAACGCGTAGGAGAGGTGGATGAGTCCGTTGCGGAAGGCTTTCTCCTCCGTGAAGGGACTCTCGATCGGGTAGAAGTCGATGCCGTTCGGTTTCACGTTCGCCGCGTCCCAGTAGTGTGGATTGCGCCGCACCTTGACGTGTGCGTTGATGCGCCACTCGGTCAATCGGAAGGCTCCGTTGCTGACATGGTTTCCCGGCTTCTGCCACGCCGTATAGCTGTCCGTCATCGATCCGAATTTCTCGATCGTGGGCTGGTGCACCGGCAGCCAGGTGGTGTGTTTGACGACGTCCGGGAAATAGGGGGCGGGTGCCTCGAGGGTGCAGACGAGCTCGTGATCGCCCACGGCTTTCACGCCGACCTCCGCGAAGTCCGCGATCTTTCCCGTGTTGAAAGCCTCGCCGTTTTTCAGGAAAAACAACATCGAGGCATAGGGCGAGGCCGTTTTCGGATGGAGGGCGCGGTGGTAGGAGTAGACGAAATCACGGGCGGTGACGGGATCGCCGTTCGACCATTTCGCGTCCTTGCGGAGAAAGAAGCGCCATTCGGAAAAGTCGGCGTTCGGCTCCCATCGTTCCGCGACGCCGGGCTCGTGGATCGCGTCGTTCGACGGGTGGTTGATGACGAGTCCCTCGAAGAGCGCGCGGAGGATGTTCGCATCGCCAACGGAAGAGACGATATGCGGATCGAGCGCCTTCGGCTCGGCCCCGTTGCCGAGGAGGAGGATCTTTTCCCGTGTGGCCCGGTCGACGCGGGTTTCCGGGCGGCAGGAGGCGAGGGGGAGGATCAGAAGCGAGCAGAAGAGAACCGGCCCGAGGAAGAGACCGAAGAGGGTCTGGTGCGGCACTTGACCCGGTTGGGTCTCTGTTCGGACGGGGCGGGGCATGTGGTCGTGAAGTCTTGGCCCGAAACGGCTCGGTTTCAATCGCAAAGCGCGGCAACGGAGGAATCTGCGAAAGTGCCGGGCGGGACAGGCAGGGGCCTCTCCCTACCTGAAGCATGACCTGAAGCACGACCTGAACCACGGATGCCGGAGGCATCCCGGAGCGACGGGGTGCCGGGTTCCGGGCAGAGAATCCCGCGCCGGATCGGAGATCCTTCGACACCTCCTTGACCACCCGCCTTTCAGGCTCGTAAACTCACCGCACTCCATGCTCTTCCTCCGCCAACTGGGTTGGGAACTTTTCCGCCTCTTCGCCCGCCGCCGCACCTATATCGGCTTCGGGGTCTTTCTGGCGGTGGAGATCCTCTTCTATTGGCTCTGGACGCGGGAACGCTCGCAGGAGGGCATGGAGCGTTTCATCGAGCGCATCGCGGGCGGTTTCGACGAATATTTTTCGGCCCTGACCCTGGGCTTCCTCATCGTCACCTTCACGATGCTCCTGCTCGGGGTCGTTTTTGTCTCGCTGATCTCGGGGGACATCCTCGCGAAGGAAACCGAAGATGGAAACCTGCGCCTCCTCCTCGCGCGTCCGGTCTCGCGATTCCGTCTGCTGATGGTGAAATTCCTTTCCTGCCAGATCTACACGACGGTGCTCTTCCTCTTTGTCGGTGTCACCGCCTT
>JALRFZ010000083.1 GCA_023253615.1 Verrucomicrobiales bacterium
TGCTGCCGGAGCGATTCGCCGCGCGCACTCCCGCGCTCAATCCGGTGGGACGCCTCGACAAGGACACGACCGGCCTGCTCCTCATGACTGACGATGGACAACTCCTCCATCGTCTCATCCATCCGAAAAAACACTGCCCGAAGGTCTATCACGTCACCCTCGACCGACCTCTCGAAGGACACGAAGCCGCGCTCTTCGCCTCGGGCGAACTCGTCCTGAAAAGCGAAACCCAGCCCCTCCTCCCCGCGCCCCTCGAGGTGCTCGGCGAAAAGGAAGCCCGCATCACCCTCGAGGAGGGACGTTATCACCAGATCCGCCGCATGTTCGCCGCCGCGGGAAATCACGTCGTCGCCCTGAAGCGTCTCGCCATCGGAGCCTACGAACTGCCCGATGATCTCGCCGAAGGCGACTGGCGCGTCCTCTCCCCCGAAGACCTCGCCCGCGTCCTGGCCAAACCCGAATCCCTCTCATGAAAACCCGCTTCCTGTTCATCGCCCTGCTCGCCCTCATCTCACCCCTCCGTTCCGCCGAGGATCGTCCCGCCGCCATCCCGCTCTGGGAAAACGGCGCGCCAGGCTCCGAAGCCCGCAAGGACGAAGCCGAGAAGATCGAGGGCAGCAACATCACGAACGTCCACCATCCCTCGATCACTCCCTACCTCCCCGACCCTGACAAAAACACCGGGACGGCGGTGATCATCTGTCCGGGAGGCGGCCACGCCAAGCTCTGCGTCGGCCACGAAGGGTTCGCGCTGGGCGAATGGTTCCGCGAGCGCGGCATCGCCGCCTTCATCCTGAAATACCGCCTCTCCAAGGAACCAGGCTCGACCTACACCCTCGAAGGTCATGCCATGGACGACACCCGCCGCGCCATCCGCCTCGTGCGCAGCCGCGCCGCCGAATGGGGGATCAAACCCGACCGCATCGGCATCGTCGGCTTTTCCGCCGGAGGCGAACTCGCCGCCTACTCCGCGATGCAATCCGATCCCGGCAAAGCCGACGCCACCGATGCCATCGAACGCGCCGGGAGCCGTCCCGATTTCCAGGCCCTCATCTATCCCGGCAAGTCCGGCACCTTCACCGCCGAAAAAGGAATGCCGCCCGTCTTCATCGCCTGCGGCTACGGCGACCGCCCCGACATCGCCGAGGGCATGGCCTCGCTCTACCTGAAATACAAGGCCGCCGGAGTAAAGGCCGAGTTGCACATCTACTCGAATGCCGGCCACGGCTTCGGCTATCGTCCCGATGCGAAGGGCGCCGCCGCCGCCTGGCCCGATCGCTTCCGGGAATGGCTCGTGGACAGCGGATTGCTGTGACCAAACCGGGTCGGATCCACGACCCGACCCTCTTTCCTCCGCCTTTTCTGTATGAAAACCCTCGTTGCCTTCCTCCTTCTCGCCACCGCCGGATCGGCCTCCGCGATCACTGTCGAGGTGTCACCCGATCTCCCGCCCCACGCCGCCCTCGCCAAGATACGCGAAGCGCGCAAGGCGGGCGACACCGCTGCGGCGACGATCGTCTTTCCTTCTGGCACCACCGGGCTCACGCAACCGCTCGTCCTCGAGGCCGCCGATTCCAATCTCGTCTTCACCGGCGAAAAGGCGACGCTCACCGGAGCCCCGATCGTGAGCGGATGGCAAACCCACGAAGGCTCCATCGTGAAAGCGGAGATCGGCAAGACACTTCCGAAAGGTTTCCTTCCCAAGCAACTCCTCTGCGACGGCGAACGCCAGATCCTCGCGCGATACCCGAATTTTGACGCCAAGGATCCGCTCTACGGCGGCTGGGCCTTCGTCGCTCCCTTTCCTCCCTCCGGAGCGCCCGAGGGACACGATTGGAACACCACCCTCTACCTGAAGCCGGGCGACATCCGGAAATGGGCCCATCCCGAGGACGTCGAGATCGACATCTTCGCCCAATACGGCTGGTGGAATTTCGTCCTCCCGGTGGCCTCGCTCGACGCGGCGAGCGGCAAACTCATCCTCGCGAAACCTTGCTCCTACGATCTCCATCCGCACAACCGCTTCCGCTTCCAGAATGCGCTCGAGGAACTCGACAGCGTGGGCGAGTGGTTCTACGACCGTCATTCCGGCTGGCTCTACTTCTGGCCGCCGAAGCCGATCGAATCCTGCGAAGTGCGTCTGCCGGTGCTGGAGAGCTTTTTCAAGGTGAAGGCGGGTGCGAAGGACGTGACGATACGCGGACTCACCCTTACCGGATCCCACGGCTCGGCGATCACCTTCGACGGAGCCGAAGACGGGCTCGTCGAGAAATGCCTCATCACCGACTGCGGTGCCTTCAACGGGACGGGCGTCGTCGTGAACGGAGGCAAAAATGTGCGGGTCGCGCGCAACGAAATCCGCCGCACCGGCAGCAACGCGGTGGGACTCTCGGGGGGCGATCGCAAGACCCTCACCGGTCCCGGTCATGTCGTCGAGGACAACCATCTCCACGGCTTCGGCGTCTACAACAAGAACGCCTGCGGCGTCAGCGCCTACGGCGTCGATCTCACGATCCGGCACAATCACATCCACCACGGTCCGCGCATGGGCGTGCAGATGAGCGGCAACAAGATCCACGTGGAATACAACCACCTCCACCACCTCTGCCTCGAGACCCAGGACGGCGGAGCGATCTACACCGGCGGACGCGACTGGATCAGCAGCCGCGGCAGCGCCTGGCGATACAATCTCATCCACGACATTGTCGGCTGCGGACAGGAGGCCGATGGACTGAAGCATCCCTGGTTCACCTTCGGTCTTTATCCCGACGACAACAGCGGTGGACTCGATATCATCGGCAATGTCGTCTACCGCGTCGCCCACACCCCCATCCATCTCCACAACGCGCGCGACTGCCGCGTCGAGAACAACGTCTTCGCCCTCGGCGGGAAGTTCCAGTTCGACCTCCATGGATGGGTCAAGGAACAGTCGTTCTATCAAAGCCACATCCAGACGATGATAGACGGCTACGAGTCCGTCGCCGGCCAGCCCGCGTGGAAGGAGATGCGGAACATGGACCTTCATCCCCGCGACGCGATCCGCGAGGACGGCACGATGATGAGCGGCAACGTCGTCGAGCGGAACATCATGTTCGGCGACCAGGCCGGGATCAAATACGGCGACCTCCGCCACGTCTCGCCGAAGTGGAACACGATCGACCGCAACCTCGCCTGGAACAACGGACATCCCATCGTCACCGGCATCAACAAGGCCGGTCCCGACCGCGGGGAGCCTTTCTATGTTGAGAATTTCGATTCCTCCGAGCCTGACGAAACCCCCAAGGGCTGGGGCTTCAATCACAAGCCGAACGCGGAGGTGAAGCTCGTCACCACCGCCGAAGGCGCCCTGCGCTGCGACTGCGCCCCCGGCACCGATCCGAAGAACGTGAAGAGCGTTTTCCACGGTCCCGACCTCCCCTTCCGCCCCGGCGCCTCGCTCCGGGTGCGTCTGCGCGTCCGCTCGAGCGAAGCGAACGCACAGGTGAGCCTCGCCTTCGCCGCCTACGCCGCCGGGTTCGGCTATTGGCAGACCTCCGCGACGAACCTGAAGGTCACGAACGAGTGGCAGGAAGTCGAAGCCATCGGAAGACTGCCGCACGAGAACGAAGCCGCCTGGCAGCCCTGGATGAAAGCCTTCTGGCTGCGGGTCGATTGCCCGCAGCAACAGGGGCATGTCCTCGTCGACGACATCCGCCTCACCGAGACCGAGCCGCTCGACGAATGGACTTCATGGCAGTCCGAAGGATGGGACAAAAACAGCCTCGTTAATTGCCAACAGTTCCAAAGCAGCTGGGTTACTTAGTGAAGTTTCCCAAGAAACAGCCGAACATCTATACAACTACGGTCGTCATCTGGGTCTGGCATTTCAGATTGTGGATGACATTTTAGATTTCACTGGTACAACAGATACTCTGGGTAAACCTGCCGGTTCTGATCTCAAAAGTGGCAATCTTACTGCACCCGTTTTATTTGCTTTAGGGGAAAAACCATATCTGGAAGTCCTCATAGAACGGAAGTTTGACCAACAAGGAGATTTAGAGCAAGCACTGGATCTGATTCAAGATAGCCAAGGTATACAACAAGCTAGGGAATTAGCCTCTTACCATGCCAAGTTAGCAGTTGATCATCTTGAGGTACTACCACCTTCCGAGTCACGCCAGGCACTAATTAACATCGCTGACTATGTACTTAGTCGGCTTTATTAACAATAGGACTTACGCAACTGGCA
>JALRFZ010000327.1 GCA_023253615.1 Verrucomicrobiales bacterium
TCACGGCCCACAATCCCGAGGGTGTGGCGGCCCCGCCGGAGGCGAACGAGGAGGCGGACACGCATCTGCGCGCGGAACTCGTTCGTCAGGGCTTCGATCACTTTCCCGTGACGGGCGGCTGTCGCGATTTTTCCCATGCCGAGCCGGGCTACGGGATCGTCTGCGACCGGGCCGAGGCCCTGCTTCTCGCACGGCGGTTTTGTCAGAACGGATTCTTCGAAGTGCTGGGCGGGCGGGTCTACTTGATTTCGGTGCATGAGGCGCATCGACCGGGCGAGTACGTGGGGCGCTGGCGCGATCTCGTCGAGTGCGAAAGGCCGAAGGAGGGGGAAAACGACGCGACCGCGTTCGGGATGGGACGTGATTAAGTGCCAATTCGGTCATTTTGGTGCTTTCGGTTTGACGCGGGTCCTCTTTTTCTGTCTTCATTCGGCTGGTTCCCTGCTAGTCCCGGATCCCGATGACCCGACCCCGATTCGTCCTTCGTTTGGCCCCGCTCTTCGCGGTGGCGGGACTTTGGGGGCAGGACGAGCCAAAGCCCGCGCCAGCCTCCCCACCTGCGGAAGCAAATCCGGCGACCATCGAAACCGATGGTCCCGTGGAACTGCTCGAGCGGGGACGCGCCGCCTTTGCCGCGAACGATTTCGCCGGCGCCGAGGCCGCGCTGGAGAAATTCGTCGTCGATTACGGAGCCGCCGAGGAGGCGAAGGAGGCGGCGCGTCTCCACCGTCCTCTCGTGGCGATCAGCAAGGTGGGGTTGAAGAAATTCGACGAAGCCTTGAAGTGGATCGATGAATCGCTCCTCGATCCGAAAATCGAGAAAGCCCTCTCCGACGAGCTGCGGTTCTGGAGGGGCATCTGCCTGATGACGACCGGCGAACTCGTCGGGGCGCAGCGTGCCTTCGGCGAATACTGGGCCGACGAGACGCACAACGCCTTCAAACGTTATGAAGCGCTCCTCCTTTTCGCGACGCTCTACCTGCAGCAGGATTTTCCCGCGGAGGCGGCCGACTTTCTCGAATCGCAGTTGCCCCAGGTGCGCGAGGCTTCTCCCGAGGCGGCGAGCCGGGCCGTCGTCCTCGAGCTGCATTGCCGCCTCGTCGCGGGACAGCACGACCATGCTCTCGCCGTGATCCGGCGCGAGCATGCGAACCTCGGCAGCATGACGCAGGTGATCAGCTTTCAGAGCCTCGCCCTCCGGCTCGGCGCGACCTTCCTCGACGGGAAGCGTTATCACGACGCCATCACCTGTCTCCAGCGGATCTGGCCGCGGCAACGGCTCGTTGACTATCAAAACCAGAAAATCGCGGAGATCGGGGAGCGCATCGCGATGCTCGAAGCGCGGCCGAACACCCAGGGCACCGTCTTCCAGTTGCGGGCCATCCTCGGACGCGTCGAGCGCGAGCTGGAGAATTTCTCGAAGACGGAGAATTTCGACTCCGCCCTGCGCCTGCGGCTCGCGATGGCCTACCAGGGGCTCGGCCGCTATCGCGAGTCGGCCCTGATCCTCGAGGACATGCTCGCCTCGATGCCGCCCGATCCTCTCGTCGAGAGCGCCACTGTCGCGCAGATCCAGTGCTGGATGGAGACAAAACATTGGACGCGGGCGGTCGCCGCTGCCGAGCGCTACGAAGAAGTCTTCGGAGACGAAGGGAAATCGCTGGCGACCGTGCTCTTCCTCAAGGCCGAAGCCCTGCGCGAGAATCTCGATCACGGCGCCGCCCAGCTCGCGTATGGAGAACTGGTCGAGCGTTTCCCCAAGGATCCTTTCGCGGGCAAGGCGATGTTCATGCAGGGCTTCCTTTACCTGCAGCAGGACGACAACGAAGGCGCGCTCTATCAGTTCGACCAGGTGCAACGGCAGTATCCCGACTCTGATCTGGTCGAGGATGCCGACTACTGGTCCGGCATGGCCTATTCCTTTTCCGCTCTTTACGAGGAGGCGCGCTCGCATCTCGAGGGCTACCTGAAACGCCACAAGACCGCGAAATATCGCAAGGAAGCCACCTTCCGCATCGCCGTCTGCACCTTCTCGCTCGCCGATTATCACGGGGCGATCGAAAAGCTCGAGGCCTTCAACGCCGCCTATCCCGGCGATCCGCTCACCGACGAGGCGAATCTCTTGCTGGGCGACGCGTATTTCTCCGAAGGAAAGAACGACGAGGGATTCGCCGCCTACGAGCGCGTGCGTCCGGAGTCCGGGCGCTTCTTCGAAGATGCCTGGTTCAAGAAAGGCAACGCCCTGAAGCTGTTGGAGGACCTTCCGGCGATGCGTGAACATTTCACCAAGTTCGTCGCCGATCATCCCGCGAGCGGCCGCCTCCCCGAGGCCGTCTATTGGATCGGATGGACGCACATCCAGGAGGACGAGTTCGGCCGCGCCCGCGACATTTATTGGAAGACCATCGAAGACCTCGGCGACGATCCGGATCGCCACACCATGACCGATCTGCTCGCCGGATTGCCGAAGGTGTATCAGTCGGGTGGCGCCGCGGGTCGGGAAGAACTCGTCACGAAGCTGCGCCTCCTCAAGGCCCGCGCCGGGGTGCAGGGCAAGACGACCCTGGCACTCCGCTCGGGATGGGCCCTCTCTCTCGTGTCCGAGGGCGACCGCGCGCGCATCGAGCTGCTCGACATCGCGAAGTGGGTCGATCCGCGGATCCACGAACCCACCATCTCCGTCGCCGTGGCCGAGGCCCAGCTCGCTTCGGAGAACCGCCTCGTCGCAAAGCAGCTCTTCAGCGACATCCGCCGCTGGCATCCCCGCGCCGTCGAACGCGACCGCATCTACCGGGGGCTCGGTGAGATCGCCGCCGCCACCGGCGAGACCGAGGAAGCCCTCGCTTTCTATGAGCGTTTCGAGCGGGAGACCGCCGCTTCCGTCCATCTCGGGGAGGTTCGGATGAAAATGGCCGATCTCCTCACCACCGCCGGCAGAGGTGGCGAGGCACGGGCCACGCTGGAGAAAACCCTCGAGACCGCGGGCGTCACCGCCGCGACCAAGGCCGAGGTGCTGTTGCGCCTCGGGCAATCCCACGTCGCCGATCGGGAGCATGAGAAAGCCATCGTCTATTTCGAGCGCGTCTACGTGGCCTACGGAAAGTTCGGCGAGATGAACGCGAAGGCCTATTGGGGCCGGGGGCAATCGCTCGAGCAATTGCAACTCCGGCGCGAGGCGCTCGAGACCTACGAAGAAATGATCGCCCGGGAAGAACTCGCCGATTTCGCCGAGGTGGCGGATGCGAAACGCCGCATCGAAATCCTGCGCCGCGAATTTCCGCCGGCTCCCACGGCGGCACCGGCGACCAACGGGGAGGGCGGCGAATGAGGGCGATCCTCTGGGCATTCGTGTTGCTGGCCGGCGGGACCGCCGTGTCCCAGGACCTCGTCGTGATGAAAACGGGCGAGACGCTCGCCTGTCGCATCGACGACCTCACCGACTCGATCGTGAACGTGACGCTCCCCGCCGCGGCCGGTGCGATCGGCTCCGCGAAGCGCACTCTCGCCGCGCCCGAGGTCGAGCGGATCGAGTTCGGCTATCGACCGGGAGAGGAGCCGCTCTTCGGCCGGCGTGCCGGCGCGACCAGTGCCGAGTTGAAAACCTGGTGGGACTTCTGGTTTCCCCATCTCCACCGGCCGCGCTCCCGCAGCGCCGCGTGGGGACTGGCTTATGCCACCGCGATGATGCGGGAAGAGGGTGCCATCGGTGCGGAGAAAGCTCTTTCGCTCTTCGATCATCTCATCGCGAAAGCGTGGTCGCCCGAGGACGTGACCGCGGCAAAGCGGGGCCGTCTCGAGGCGCTCATGGCCAAGGGCGATCTCGAGGCCGCCACGGCCGAGGCGCGCCTCCTTGCCAAAGCCATCGAGGATCCCGCCCTGCTCATCGAAGTGGAGCACCTTCTCGCCCAGGCTGATTTCCGCGCCCTGCGCGAGCTCGAGGAGGAACACCCCCGCTGGATCGAGGACGAGGAGGTGCGCCCGCGACGTCACGAGCTCTATCACCGCGCGCTCGATCAGTTTTTGAAACCGCATCTCTTCCACGCCACGCGCGAGGAAGCCGCGGCGCGCGGTCTTTTCCACGCCGCCGAACTCCTGCACTTCGGAGACGAAGACGCGGAGGCCAAGGCGCGCTGGGAAGATCTCCTCAAACTTTATCCCGGGACCTCGTTCGCCGCCCAGGCGAAGGAAAGCCTCGCCACCCTCCAATCACCTCCGACCGATCCCAAGGCCACTGCTCCATGAACCACATCCGAAATCTGATCCATCGTTTTCTCGTCGTCGCCGCGCCGGTGGTTGCCGCCGGGTTCGTCGCGCCGCTCTTCGCACAGGACGCCCCCGCCCCCGATGACGCCGCCGGGGTTGTCGCACAGGATGTTTCCGCCCTTGATCTCTATCACCAGGGCGGCGGATTCATGCACGTGCTCCTGATTTGCTCCATCGGCACCATCGCCGTGGCGGTCTATTGCTTCGTGCAGATCTCGAAAAACAAGATGGCCCCGCAGTCGCTCGTGAACCAGGTGAACTCGGCTATGGCCTCGCGCGATGTCGTGGCGGCCTACAGCGCCTGTTCGTCCCATCCGAGCAGTTACGGGCGCGTCATGTCCGGCGCCCTGCTGAAGGTGAACTTCGACCGCGATCTCGCCAACAAGGCGAGTATGACGGAGGCCGCCGCCGAGGCCCTCG
>JALRFZ010000107.1 GCA_023253615.1 Verrucomicrobiales bacterium
GACCCTCGTCACGATCATCCCCTTCAGCGTCGTCGGCATCATCACCTCGCTCACCGCCCTCGCCTTCGTCGGTTTCGGCCTGCCCGAGACCTACGCGCAGTGGGGCGTGCTCTTCGACGACGGGCTCAACCACCTCTCCGCCGGGTGGATCACGATCTCGATGTTCGCCATCATGGTGATCATCCTCCTCCTCGTCACCTTTGTCGGCGAGGCCCTCCGCGAGGCCTTCGATCCCAAGAAATTCACCACCTACCAGTGAGAATGCGTTAGATTTCCCAGATGAACGTGACCATTCCGGATCCCCTCGCCGAGGAGGCGGGAATCGACGAGAAGACCGCCCTCCTGGAGCTCGCCTTCGCCCTCTACGCGCAGGAGCGGCTTTCTCCCGCCCGGGTCAGGAAAATGGCTGGAATCGGATTTTATGAATTCGAACGGATCGCGCTGGAACGGGGACTCCCGACCAACACCCTCACGGACGAGTCGTGGGAGACGGAACTACAAACCCTCAAGGACCTCGGACGCCTGTGATCGTCGTATCCGACACCTCGTCCATCAACTATCTCACCTTGATGGGACTTCATGAATTGCTGCCAGCGCTGTTCGGAGAGGTGGTGATTCCTCCGACCGTCGCCCGCGAGCTCGCCGCGGGTGCCACAATCCACCCCGCCATCGGCGCCACCCTGAAGTCGGAATGGCTTCTCGTCAGAAACCTCGTCGGCACCGGCCTGCCGGAGGACGCGCCGCAGCTCCCTCGTCGGGCCGATTGCTCCACTCATCGACCGGCTGACCGGGGATTTGGGATTTCGCGCCAGTCCAAGGATCATCAGCAGCGTGCTCAGGTCCGCCGGAGAATAGATCCATAAAGTTGCCCCCCCAACCCTACCCAGTCCATCGTGAAGACGATTTCCTCCATTCTCGCGGGTTTCCTTGTGCTGGGTACGGTTGCGGCTTACGCCTCCAACTTCCCGCCCTACGACGGGACCGCCGAGCGCGACGCCTTCTGGGAATTCCACAACCAGCGCGTCGTCGGGCAATTGCAGACCCGGGAAAAGCAACTCGCCGACGATCTCGCCAAAGCCACCGACGAGGCGGCGAAGGCCCCGCTCAGGACCGAGCTCGACCGCGTCAGGGCCCGCCTCGCGAAACCCGAATTCTTCACCTTCGCCACCCCCGCCGACCTCCCCGGAGACCTCGTCTGGGAAAACGGTCTAACCGAACCCGAAATCGGCGATCCGCAGGCGAAGAAAGGCGGCACCTTCAACGGCTACATCCCCTCCTTTCCGCCGACCATCCGCGTCCTCGGAGAAAACTCGAACAACGCCTTCCGGGGCTACCATTACGACGACATCGAGATGGGATTCGTCGGACTGCATCCCGAGACAGGCGCCGTCATTCCGAGTCTCGCCAAAGAGTGGGCCGTCTCCCCCGACAGCCGCACCGTCTACTACCGCATCGATCCTGACGCGAAATACTCCGACGGCGTCCCCGTGGAGGCCGACGACTGGTTCAACACCTTCTACATGCAGCTTTCGGAGTATCCGCAGAACCCGTTCGGCAACGAATGGTATTCCTCCCAATACACCAACATCACCCGCTACGATTCCCACACCCTCTCCGTCACCCTCGCCGAGCCGAAGGCCCTTGCGCCCTACTGGACGAGCCTGACACCGATGCCGCGGCACTTCTACCGCGAATTCGGCCCCGACTTCGAGAGCCGCTACCAGTGGCGCTCCCGCCCCACCACCGGCGCCTACGCCATCCTCGGGGGCGATCTCAAGTTCGGGCGCAGCGTCACCCTCACCCGGGTGAAGGACTGGTGGGCGCGCGACAAGCCCTTCAGCCGCCACCGCTACAATCCCGACCGCCTCGTCTACCGCGTCGTGCGCCTGCCGGAAAAAGCCCTCGAACTCTTTTTCCAGGGCAGCCTCGACACCTTCCTCGTCGGCGATCCGACCCACTGGTACGAGCGACTCGAGATCCCCCAGGTCCACGACGGCTACATCCACAAGGCCAAGTTCTACAACATCTGGCCCAGCTCCTCCGCCGGACTCTATCTCAACACCGCCGTCGCCCCGCTCGACAACCGCGACGTCCGCATCGGCGTGAGTCATGCGATGAACTACCAGAAGGTGATCGACTTCGATCTGCGCGGCGACTACCGGCGGCTCAACGCCTTTTCCGAGGGTTACCCCCTCCTCGGCAATCCGCCGATCACGGCCCGCGAATTCTCTCCCGAGAAAGCCCGCGCCGCCTTTGCCGCAGCCGGTTATGCGAAAGCGGGACCCGACGGAGTGCTCGTCAACGACAAGGGAGAACGTCTCGTCATCACCATCACCCACCGCAAGGCCCCGGTGATCGACAAATACATGGCCCGCCTCCGCGAAGAGGCGCTCAAGTGCGGGCTCGAAGTGCGCCTCGAGAGCATGGACGGATCCGCCGCCTTCCAAAAAGCCGGCCAGAAACAACATCAGGCCGTGCAGGTCGCCTGGGGCACGTCCCCCCCCTTCCCCGACCACTACCAGCATTTCCACGGCAAGGACGCCTACCTCGAGGACGGCAAAACCCCGAAACCGAACACGAACAACTTGACCAGCTTTTCCGATCCGCGCATGGACGCTCTCTGCGAGGCCCAGCGCAAGGCCACCACCGTCGAGGAATACAAGCGCACCGTCTTCGAGGCCGACCGGATCGTCCACGACGAAGCCATCTGGGTGCCCGGTTTCGACCAGAACTTCTACTGGGTCGCCTCCTGGCGCTGGGTGAAATGGCCGCCCGGATTCAACGTCTCCGTCAGCCAGGATCCCTATCAAAACCACGTCCTCTGGATCGATGAAGCCGCCAAGGAAGAGACCCTCGGGGCGATGCGCTCCGGCAAGACCTTCCCCGAGACCGACGAGGTCTTCGACCGGAATCTCAAATCCATTTCCAAAAACGGAGGCGCCAAGTGATGAAGTATTACTCTATCGACCGCAAAACGCTTCGGAATCTCGGCCTCAGGTCGGAACGGAAATCGCCTTCTCGCTGCGTTACCCAGACTGAGGAAAATTTTTTCTTCCAAGACCTCCTCGAAGTCCGCGACCTGCGAGTCGGATTCCAGACCGACCACGGTCTCCTCGTAGCCGTCGATGACGTCGATCTCACCCTCGGGCGCGGCCGGATGCTCGGCCTCGTCGGTGAGTCCGGCTGCGGCAAGAGCGTCACCGCCCGCGCCATCATGCGCCTGCTCGAACAGCCCTCCGGCCGCGTCCTCCGGGGCGAGGTGAGGCTCGAAGGCCGCGACCTTCTCCCCTTGCCGCTCGAGGCCATGCGGAAAGTCCGCGGCAAGGAAATCGCGATGATTTTCCAGGAGCCGATGACCGCCCTCAACCCCGTGCACCGGGTCGGCCGCCAGATCGTCGAGAATCTCCTCCTCCACGAAGACCTCACGCCTTCCGCCGCCTTGAAGCGCGCCGTCGAGCTGATGGAATGGGTCGGCATCCCCGCCCCCGACCAACGCGTCAACGACTACCCCCACCAGCTCAGCGGAGGGATGCGGCAGCGCGTCATGATCGCGATGGCCCTCTCCTGCAATCCGCGGATCCTCATCGCCGACGAACCCACCACCGCCCTCGATGTCACCGTCCAGGCGCAGATCCTCGATTTGATCAAGCGGCTCCAGCGCGAGACAGGCATGGCCGTCATCCTCATCACCCACGATCTCGCCGTCGTCGCCGAGACCTGCGACGAACTCGCCGTGATGTACGCCGGCCGCATCGTCGAACGCGGCCCCGTCGAATCGATCTTCCATTCCCCCCTCCATCCCTACACCCGGGGATTGATGGACTGCCTGCCGCGGCTCGAACACCCGCCCAAGACCATGCTGCCCATCATTCCCGGGATGGTGCCCGCCCTGCGCGACCTCCCCGCCGGCTGCCGCTTCGCCGCCCGCTGCCCCAACGCCCACGACGATTCCGTCCTCGCGGAACGCCAGCCGTGGAAGGATTGCGGCGGGGGCCATGGCGTCGAGGCCTGCGCCTGTTTCGCCTCCACCCTCTGATCTCCCATGGCTCTCCTCACCGTCGAAAACCTGAAGATGTACTACCCGGTGCGGGGTGGCGTCTTCCATCGCACCCGCGCCGTGTGCAAGGCGGTCGATGGAGTCGGTTTTTCCCTCGAACCCGGCGAGACCCTCGGTCTCGTCGGCGAGAGCGGCTGTGGCAAATCCACCGTCGCCAAATCCGTCGTGCGCCTCCTCAAACCCACCGCCGGGCGCGTCGTCTTCGAAGGCAACGACATCACCCGCTCCGGCGCCGGAGAGCTCCGCACCTTCCGTCGGGAAATGCAGATGGTCTTCCAGGATCCCGCCGAATCGCTCAATCCGCGGCACACCGTCGGCCAGATCCTCGAAGAGCCCTTCGTCATCCAGAAAATCGGCACCCGCAACGAGCGCGGGGAATGGGCCGCCGATTTGCTGCGCCGCGTCGGGTTGCCCGCAGATGCCCTCGGTCGATATCCTTTCGAGTTCTCCGGCGGCCAGCGCCAGCGCATCGGCATCGCCCGCGCCCTCGCCCTCTGGCACGGATTCACCCCGGCGCTCGGCCTGTCCGCCCTGGTGCTGGCCGGCGGGTTCGGGCTCTGGTGGATCACCCGACCGGCCACACGGGAGGCGGACGCTCCCCGGAGCGCATCGACCGTCGCCTACGACCGGGCCTACGAGACCCTGCTGTCGGGTTCCCGGCGCATCACCGGACTCACCCAGAGCGGGTCGCTGCCGCTCTACCTCGGCATCGTCCTGCTCAGCCTGGCGACGGCCACCGGCGCCGCACTGGCGGTCGACCGCGGCCTGCTCGACGTCAGTTCGTTCCCGATCGCGAACTCCCCCCTGGAGGTGGCGATCTGCCTGGTCACGGCGCTGAGCAGCCTGGGGGTGATCCTCGCCCGACAGCGGTTCGGGGCCGCGCTCGCCCTGGGCGGCAGCGGCTACCTCCTGGCGCTCGTGTTCCTGCTCCAGGGTGCGCCGGACCTGGCCGTGACCCAGTTCCTGGTCGAGACGGTCACCGTGGCCGTGTACGTCCTGGTCCTGGCCAGGCTGCCGCAGCGGTTCTCCCCCGCCCCGGCGTGGGCACCGCTCTGGGTCCGGATCGCCCTCTCGGTCGTCGTGGGCGTGTCGGTGGCCGGGTTCGCCCTGCACGCTTCCACGGCCCGGCAGGGGCCCTCGGTCGCCGAGGAGTACCTCCGACGCTCCGAGCCCGAGGCCGGCGGCCGCAACGTGGTGAACGTGATCCTCGTGGACTTCCGAGGGTTCGACACCCTCGGCGAGATCACCGTGCTGGCGATCGCCGGGGCGGGCGTGGTCAACCTGGTCGCAGCCGCCCGTCGTGAACAGCGCCGCAAGCACCTCGACGACGGGACCGACGTCGAGGACCTGTCCGGTCGCTCACCGGAGGTCTGGAGGTGACGCCACGACCGAACACCACCGCCTCGACGATCCTGTCGACCACCGTCGCCGGCCTCACCCCCGTGCTGGGGCTGGTCGCCGTCTACGTCACGTTCCGGGGTCACAACGCCCCCGGTGGCGGGTTCGCCGGAGGACTGATCGTCGGGATCATCCTCGTCCTCCGCTACCTCACCGATGGGCCGGACGCGCTCCGCCGACTCCCGGTCGACCCCGTCGTGCTGATCGGGGTGGGGCTGGGGGTGGCGGTGCTGACCGGCATGGCGCCGTTGGTCGTCGGCGGCTCGTTCCTGGAGTCGGCGATCTGGAAGTTCGACGTCCCCCTGATCGGGACGGTCAAGGTCGTGTCGTCGGCGATCTTCGACCTCGGGGTGTTCGTGCTGGTGTCGGGAGTGGTCGCGGCGATCCTCGTCGCGCTCTCCGAGGCCGACGACGAGGCGCTCCGGGGCCGGGCCGGACCGGGCAACCGATCCGAGACGCCGGAGGTCGACCGGTGAGCCTGACGCAGGCCGGCCTGGTGGCCGTGCTGTTCACCGCCGGGACGTTCCTGGTCCTGCACCGGTCGCTCACCCGGATCATCCTGGGGATCGGGCTGCTCGGCAACGGGGTCAACCTCCTGATCCTCACCGCCGGCAGCCGGCCCGGTGACGCTCCCATCGTCGGATCCGGCTCCGACCCGACGGACCCGGTCCCCCAGGCCCTGGTCCTCACGGCCATCGTCATCGGGCTGGCCGTGGTCGCGTTCCTGTTGTCCATGGCCTACCGGTCGTGGACGATCGACGGCAACGACGTCGTCGAGGACGACCTGAGCGACCGGCGCATCGCCACGGA
>JALRFZ010000127.1 GCA_023253615.1 Verrucomicrobiales bacterium
AGACATGCCCTTGATGAACAGCTCGATCACCGGGTCCGCCACGTCCTCCGCAAGGACCAGCGAAGACTCCCCCGCGGCGAGCTGATGCGTCTGCACCGCGCCGCCATTCACCTGCCAGGCGAGAATCGGATAAGTCGATGCCGCCTTTCCGGGAAAAGCCGATGTATCAACCCGCAGCGCCACCTTCCGCGTGCCGCTGAACTTCACCGAGAGCGACGCTCCGCCGATGGATGAAGCGATGGCATCCCCTCGGACCGCCCAGTTGTAGGGCGAAAGCGCAGCGCGGATCCGAGCATCCGTGGCGGGAATCTCCGCCCCCTGCATGGTGCACGACATGCTCGCGAGGACGACGGAGAGAATGAATCGAAGAGCAGTCACGGAAGCAAATGAGGACATGGCTTTTGTAGGAATGAATGAGGGAATGCCGGTCAGCTCCAAAGCTCATTGAAGAGCACCTGCTTGTCGGTGGCGGGCAGTGATGAAGCGGAAACAGCGTTCCAGGCATGATTGATGTCAGAGCGAGACCATGCCGAAGCGATCAACCGTGCCAGACGATGGCGAGTGTGATGGCAGGGCACCTGGGGCAGCAGGTCCAAAGCGCGACCGGGAGCGTGGGGAAGGTGGCGTTGAATCATGCGGGCAAGTTTCTGGGTGTGCTCGGTGAGTGCGGACTCGCTCATGCGCGGTGCTCGTTAGCGCTGCGCCAGTCTCACTGGCAGTGTCGGCTGGGTTTTGAGCGTGAGGCGCACATCATCGGCGAATTGATCACCAAACAGCGCCTCGGTGCCTGCGGGGTTCTTCGGCTTATGGACGACCAGATGAATCACCGCAAAATCCGCGCCTGGAGGCAGCAACACCTTGGTGGAGACCGTCTGCCAAGTAGTCGGAGCACCACCAAAGCTGTCGAAAGTGCCAGACCCGGCTGCCAGCGCCTCCTTTTGCGACAGCGGCCACTCGGCAGGCAGCGCGTCCGGTGTGCCGGAGAAGGCATAAAGCCGGCAGATGAACTTCACCTTATCTCCCGTGCTCCGCCGAGCATCCATGAACCGGGCGCTCAGCTCCAGCGTAGCCTCTCCGGGGTCAACGTCCGCCTTCAGCGACCTCAAATCGACAAGCTGATACACATCGCAAGAAGCCGCGCCGTAGTTCGGCAGCGCCACCTCCCTCTCCGCACGCACAAAGCGCAGCGCCCGCCGCCCGTCCATGGCCACAGTGTCCGCCGCCTCGGCTTCGTCACCGCTCCACACTCCGAACTCAGAAGGAAAGTCCGCTGACACACGTCCAGGCAGTCCTTCAAAACTCCCGTTAACGAGCGTGAAAAGCCGTGATGCCGTCGCCACGGCCTTGGGATTGGCGAAGGCCCAAACCACCGAGGCACCGAAGAGGCCGATCACCAGTCCCGCCGCCGCCGCGAGCCAAGGCGACTTGCCGGAGCGTTGCAGGCGATGCTTCGCTGGAAAAGCCGTGTCGAGGCGCCCCATGATGCGATCTTCGAAGGCGTCGAGCACCGAGATCTCGTTTGCAGCCGCCCTCTCGTCGCCGCCCCCGAGACGCTCTTCGATCCGCAGCCAGCGTGGCTCGCCCGTCTGCACCGTCCTCGTCAGACCGGCCAGATGAATCTCGGCGGCAAACTGGCGGCGGAGGACTTCATCGGAACGGAGTCGCTCGAGCCACGCGACGGCGGTGGCAGGATCGGGTGCCTCCTCGCGGTGCCAGCAGGCCAACAGTGCCGCGAGATCGGGATGGAGAGTTTCGGAGGGATCAGCATTCATCGGGAATACGGGAAAGCGGAGGGTTCGGGCCCATGAGTTGGGACATGCATCGACGGAGGGCCGCATGGGCGCGGAATCGCGCCTGGTAAAGGGCGTTCGTGTTGATCCCGAGCTCCTGCGCGACAACCTCGGAGCGGGTGCCCTCGAGACCGGCCCGCACAATGCGACGGAGTCGGTCGGGAAGGAGCGAGATGCAGTGAAGGAGCCGCTCGATTTCGACCGGAGTGAATCGACCCGCCATCGCATCGAGATCGGGTTCGACGATTTCACTGACCTCTTCCCGGAAGCGGGCGAGAGCGTCCTCCCGCCGCGCGCGTGATCGCCAGTGATTGCGAAGTTGATTGCGGGCGATGCCGAGAAGCCACGGGACGAATTTGGCTGGATCACAGGTGCCGAGCTTGTCAAAGGCGATCAGAAAAACTTCTTGGGCGAGGTCATCGGCGTCGTCCTGATGCGGCAGCCGGGCCGCGAGGTAACCCCGCACGAGCAGGCCATACTCGCGGACGACGAAACGGAACTTGTCGGTCTCGCCGCGCTGGATCGCCGCGAGAAGCTGTTCGATCGGTGAAGGGGAATCGTCGTTCACACCGCGTAGCGTCGCTTTCCTCGCGCTTCTTACCCCGATCCACCCCGCAATTCCCGCCGCAATCACGCCCCCGCCCCGAATTTTCCATTGGCAGGAGGCGGAGCATCCGGGACACTGGGTCATGATCCCCGCACGATTGGTCCCTTTCGTTTTTACAGTAGCCATCTTCCTGCTGGCGTCCCGGGACTCACCGGCCCAAGACGAAAAGGAGACCGGTAGCTCCTCTTTAGGAGACCTCTTCAACAAGGTGAAGGATCTCAAGGTGCCCGACTCCGTCGCGAATCTTCCGACCCAGTTGCAGGAGCTGAAGGAATCCTACCTGCAGACGGCCGCAACGGTCGATGCCCTGCGCACCGAAGTCGGCAAACTTCGCTCCGAGGTGGAGGCGCTGAAAAACGAGAACGCCCGGCTGCAGCAGGCGGTGGGAGACAAGGTCGCGGCCAACGACCGCAGCGCCCTCCTCAAACCCGTCGAGGTCAGCGCCGATGAACTGGCCACGGCCTGGCGGACGAACAAGGACAAGGCCACCGCCGAATACGCGGGACGCTATCTCAAGGTCGTGGGCATCGTCGAGGCCTTCGAGTCGGCGGCGCAGGATGTCATCCTCGTCCTGAAGACGAACACGGAGAGCCGCGTGCGCTGTTTCATCCGCCGCGACGCCGGCTTCCACGTGGAGGTGCTCGCGAGCCAGGGACGTCTCGTGAACCGCAACGACCGCACCACCATCCTCGCCACGGGACAACCGGTCGCGATCCTCGGCACCTGCGAGGGCATGGAACTCGACGTGCGCATGGTCTCCTGCAGCATCGAAGGCCTCGAAGTGCGCAAGATCGAAACGCCGACCCCCCGGAATTGAGGGCTCGGAAAGGGCCTTGGTGCGGGTACGGAGAATCGAACTCCGGTCTCAAGCTTGGGAAGCTCGCGTCCTACCATTGAACGACACCCGCGGGAGGTCTTGGGAACGGGCGCATGATGGGGCGTTTCCCGCCGGAGTTCAAGCACGAACTCTCCGGGGGACGGGGCCTTTTCACTTCCGCTGCAGGGTCACGACACATTCGAGGTGCCGGGTCTGCGGGAAAAGATCGAAGGGCTGGATGCGGGTGATCGCGTAGGCGTCCCTGAGGCTCTCGAGATCCCGGATCTGCGTCGCCGGATCACAGCTGACGTAGACGATGCGCCGCGGACCGAATTCGACGAGCTGGGCGAGGAATCCGGGGCTGCTCCCCTTGCGCGGCGGGTCGATGACGACGGCGGTGCGGGAAGGCGCAAAGGTGACGTTGGCGAAAAGGTCGGAGGCATCGCCCTGGATGAAGCGGCAGTTCGTGATCCCGTTGCGCTCGGCGTTGCGCTTCGCCCAATCCACCGAAGACTCGCTGATCTCGATGCCGACGGCTTCGGTGAACGAGGAGGAGGCGGTGAGGCAGAAAAGTCCCGATCCGCAGTAGGCGTCGACGAGGTGGGTCACCCCGCCTTCGCCGAGGGCCTCTCGGCGCACGTGATCGGTGAAGGCGGGGAGGATGTGGGGATTGTTCTGGAAGAACTCACCGGCGTGGAAGGAGAAGACGACGTCGCCGACCTGCTCCTCGGCCATCTCGGTGGGGTCGGTGCGGACACGTCCGTCGAGCGAATCGCGGAGGAGAAGGGTGGCGCCCTTCTTGTAGCCGCGTGCGTTCGCCCGGACCTCGCGGCGCACGTTCTCGAGGGCGCGGTTGATCGAATCCGAGGCGATGGGGCACCGCGGCACGTCGAGGACCTGCTGGCGGCGGCCTTCGATGAGAAAGCCGATCGGCCCGATCTTGCCATGTTCGGGTTTCTGGAAATGCGGGGTGATCTTCGACCGGTAGCCGTAGGTGACGGGCGAAGGCACCACCGGCGAGACGGGAAACTCGATCCCGGCCATGCGCCGGAGGAGTTCGGCGACCTGGCCGCGCTTCCACTCGAGCTGGGCCGGGTAGGAGAGATTCTGGTACTGGCAGCCGCCGCATTGCCCGAAGAGCTTGCAGGCCGGCTCGACCCGGTCCGGACTGGCCCGCACGACCTCGACGAGGTCGGCCTCGGAAAAGTTGGCGCTGTTGCGGAAGACGCGCGCCTTCACGATCTCTCCCGGGAGGGCGTGGGAAACAAAAACGACCCAGTCGCGGTATCGACCGACCCCTTTTCCAAGGTTAGTCAGGGAATCGATTTCGAGTTCGAGTTCCTGGTGATATTCGAAGGGGATGGGATGGAATCGGTGGGGTATCCGGGACATGGCATTGAAGATGCTAAGCCAAGCTACCCGATTCACGGAACCCCGCTTTCGAAATTTCGGTTTCTGCCTTAAGCTGATGGTGATGTCATCAAATCCAAGCACTTGCACGACCAGTCCGAACGAGATCCAGCTGATCCTCGGCGCGTCGCACCGCGATCCTTTCTCCTTCCTCGGCCTGCACGAGAACCCCGCGGGCGCCGGCCTGGTGCTGCGCGTTTTCCGCCCCTTCACGGCGGGAGTGAAGGTGTCGGCGGAGGGTGGCGAGGCGGTGGAAATGAAGTGCCTCCATCGCGAGGGGTTTTATGAATTGCTCTTTCCGGACCGGGAGGAACCTTTCGCCTACCGGCTCATCTTCACCTTCGGGGAGGTCGTGACCGAGCCCCTTGTCGATCCCTATTCCTACGGCCCCGTCCTGGGCGAGCAGGATGTCTATTTCCTCGGCGAAGGCACCCACCGCCTTCTCTGGAAGGCGATGGGGGCGCACCCGCGGACCTTCGGCGGGGTGGACGGGGTGGCCTTCGCGGTCTGGGCGCCGAACGCCCATCGCGTGAGCGTGATCGGCGACTTCAACGGCTGGGATGGCCGGGTCCATCCGATGCGCAACCACAACGGGGTCTGGGAGATCTTCCTGCCGCATGTCGTTCCGGGAGACCTCTACAAATTCGAGATCGTCGGGGCCGGAGGAGGGCTCTGCGCCAAGAGCGATCCCTTTGCCTTCTTCTCCCAACACGGTCCCGAGACCGCCAGCATCGTCCACGACCTGGGCCGCTACACGTGGAACGACGGCGAGTGGATGGCGAAACGGGCCACGTGCGACCCCTACCACGGCCCCATGTCGATCTACGAGGTGCATCTCGGCTCGTGGAAGCGGCGTCATGAGGACGGGGACCGCTTCCTCACCTACCGCGAGCTGGCCGACGAACTCGTCGATTACGCGGTCGACATGGGTTACACCCACCTCGAGCTGATGCCGGTGGCGGAGTATCCCTTCGACGGATCGTGGGGCTACCAGGGCTGCGGTTATTTCGCGCCGACGAGCCGCTTCGGCTCGCCCGACGAGTTCCGCTATTTCGTGGACCGCTGCCACCAGCGCGGCCTCGGGGTGATCCTCGACGCAGACCGTGACGCGCAAGCAGCCTATCGCAGCGCCGCTGATGCGATATCGAAATCCGAACTAGCCCG
>JALRFZ010000189.1 GCA_023253615.1 Verrucomicrobiales bacterium
AACCCTCGCGCAATTGCAGCACGGAAAGATCAAAGGTCCCTCCGCCGAGATCGTAGACGGCGACGGTGGCGGCCTCGCCGAGGCGGTCGAGCCCGTAGGCGAGGGCGGCGGCGGTGGGTTCGTTGAGGATGCGCTCGACGGTGAGTCCGGCGAGTTCGGCGGCGCGGCGGGTGGCTTCGCGCTGCGAGTGATTGAAGTAAGCCGGCACGGTGACGACGGCACGTGAGACGGTCGTTTCGAGGGCGGCCTCGGCCGTTTCCTTGAGCCGTGCGAGGATGAGGGCGGAAACCTCTTCGGGCGAGACGAAGGTCTCTTCATCAAGAGCGACGAGGATCTCCCCGCGCGTGCCGGGAACGAGGCGATAGGGCGTTTCGCCGCGTTCCTCGACAGAAAGGTCAGCGAAGGTGCGGCCCATGAAGCGTTTGATTGAGGCGACGGTGCGTCCGGGGGCAAGGGCGCGGGCGCGCATCGCTTCGGTGCCGACGAGGGGGGCGCGTCCGACCGGCCAGGTCACGCAGGAGGGGAGGAGGCGCTCGCCCTTTTCATTTGCGAGGACGATGGGGAAACCCGAATCGACGAAGCCGACGAGCGAATGGGTCGTGCCGAGATCGATCCCGATGATGAGCGCTTCGTTCATGATTCGATCACGGTGGTGTCAGGTGGAGATGAGGGCAAGGAGCCTCTCGCGGCATTGCTCCTCCCACTTCTTGAGAAACTTGAGCGGTCCGACCGCGGCCGCGGCGGCGGTGAAATCCTCGTGACCCGCCGCTTCCTCGAAATCGGCGAAGCGATCGAGATAGGTGGCTTTGGCGGCCTGGATTTGCTGGAGCATTTCCTGCACGGCGAGCTGGGCGGCGATGGCGTCCTTTGTGAGGAGGGCTCGCGCCAGGGCGGTGGTGGCCTGGCGATGACGGGCGAGGAGGCTGTCGGTCTGGTTGAGGACGGGTCCGATCTTCGCGAACAAATCCATCAACGCCGGAGCGATGGCGCGGTCGGGGATGATCGACGGAGCCTTTACCTCGAGCCAGGCGGCGAGACGGGTGACGGGATCGGTGAGGAGGGCGCGGGCTCGGTTCTGATCGGGGGCACTCTCATCGCCGGACGTCGAGACATCGCGGGTTTGCCCGCGCCAAGCGGTCTCGATCGACGCGGGATCGAGGAGGAGCGATTCGGGGAGTCCGAGGATCGCGAAAGGATTCGTCATTCACCCACGAGGGCGGAAGTCGAAGAGATCAGCTGCCACCGGAACCACGGCGCGGCGTCGGATTCGGCTTGGCGCGTTTCTTGGGCTGACCGGGACGGGCCATGCTGCGGGGAGAGCTGCGTTTGCCCGGATTCATCGGGCGGGGGCTGCGGGCATCGACGCGGTAAACGATGCGGGCTTTTTCGGTGTCGTAGGGCGACATCTCGATCTTCACCCGGTCTCCCGCGACGAGTCGGATGAAGCGCTTGCGCATCTTTCCGGAGATGTGTGCCAGCACGAGGTGACCGTTATCCAACTCGACCCGGAACATGGTGCCGGGGAGGACGGTGTGGATCGTACCTTCCAATTCTACGGTGTCGTCGTGCTGCATAATCGCTGGGAAAGCCGCACTATCGCGCAATTCTCAATATTTAGAAGCAAATTCTTTGTCAGAAAAGGCTTCGGGGTCCGGAGAGGGAAAACCGGACAGGGTTGAGTCGTGAACCTGACCCTCCCGGGTCGATGGGCAGGGTCATGGAAGGAGGCGATCGGCGGGGCACGCGACGATGTTGAAATACTTCCGCATCCCGGGACGGTCGGCGGCACGGAAGGGATGGAAGACGAGACGGTCGCCCTCGATCTCGGGGCGGTGGAGGCGGTAGCCGATGCTCTCGAGATACTCGATGGGCGGCTGGGCATTTTGCCGGGCACCGACGCCGCTCTCGAAAACGAGGGCGGGGCCGAGGCGGCGCAGGGTCTCGGTGGCGCCTTGGAAAACGGCGAGTTCGTGTCCTTCGACGTCGATCTTCACGACATCGAGGCGATCGAGGGCGAGTGAGTCGAGCCGTTGGAGCGGGACGATCGTGCCTTGTCCATTTGGGTCGATGCGGGCGAGGCCGCTGTGGCGCGGCACGGACATGGTGACGGTGCCGTCGGCATCACCGATCGCGGCCTGGCGGGTCTCGATCCATTCATCGAGTCCGGCCTGGGCGACGAGATCGGCGAGGTCGGCATAGGTCGAGGGCACGGGCTCGAAGGCGAGGATTTTTCCCCGGAACGTTTCGCGCGAGGCGAGCAACAGCGGGAAGTAACCCCAGTTGCTGCCGATGTCGAGCATGACGCCGTCGTCAGGGAGCAGGGCGGCGAGACTGCGCGCGACAGTGACTTCGTAGCCGTCGGCGTATTGCGCAAAATAGAGAGGATTGAACTGCCGGTTGTAGGCATTGAGCCGCAGGGTCTTCGCGATACCACGCACCGGCAGGTCGATCTCGAGCTTGGCCGCGCGAGGGAGGCGGAGGGACTCGACGAGGTAAAAGAGCGGACGGGCGAGGCCCTGTCGGATGCCCCCGCTTTTCCGTCCATGCCCCGAGCGGAACGCGGCACGGTAGAGCCGGTTCACGAGGGCGGGACGGACGGCGGTGAGGGGGAGCTTCATGGGGACGTGTTAAACCACGAATCGCGCGAATGCCACGAATCAAACCGGGGTGGGGACCGGAGCGCCAAGGAAGAGGCGGCCTACCATCGAGCGAAGAAGAGGCGGCCTACCATCGAGCGAAGAAGAGGCGGCCTACGGAACAAACGGAAAACACGGAAATACAAGAGATCGAGATAGATGCGGAAGGCATCAAAATAAACGGAAAACACGGAACTACGGAGGCCCGGGATAGGGGCTGCCGTGGTCAAAACGAAGGAAGATGCCCAGTGACATCGGACCGAGGTCGATGATTTGGATTTCTGATAAAGGTCTTTTTTACTTCCGCGTATTCTGCGTTTTCCGTAGGCCGCCTCTTCTTTCGGGCTTGGGTTTGCCTCCGATCGAAGTCTTGAGACGTCGCCCATGCCACTTCTCAAATCTCGACCCACTCGCCCGGGATGGGCACGGGGTATTGGCCGTTGGCGTCGGCGACGAAAGGCGGCTCGCTGTCGTAATCGAGCGTGTCCATGCCGGGGAACCACTGGAACTCCGACGCCATCGCCTCGTCCCAGGTGATGACGCGGCCCATGTGGGTGGCGGCGCGCCCCATGATGGTGGTCAGGTTCGAGAGAGCGGCGCGCTCCGCTTGGTTGAAGGGCGTGTTTTCGCGGATCGCTTTGGTGAAATCGTTCCACTGGGCCTGCCAGGGGGTGAGCTCCTCCTTCGGCGCCTCCCAGAGGATGTTGTCGTCGGCGATGCGCTTGTCCTTGAAGATCTTCGTGGTGCCGGCGTGGATGTTGCCGGAGAACTGCGCGGACTTTTCCGATCCCTGGATGTAGGTGGCGAAGTCGTTGTGGCACTTCGGAATGTAGCGCACATAGTCGTAGGCCTTGGTGCCGTCGGCGAAAGTCCACTCGATGGAGTAGGAGTCGAGGTTCTGCCCTTTGTCGGTGTTGTTGAAAGCGCGCCCGCCGATGCCGTGGGCGGAGACGGGATACTCGCCCTTGATCCAGCAGATCTCGTCGATCTGGTGGATGTCCATCTCGGCCCAGAGGCCTCCGGAGACCCAGAAAAATTTGGTGAAGTTACGGAGTTGCCATTCGAGGTCGGTCTTGTCGGCGGGTTTGGGGCCGAGGGGGCCGGACGGTCCCATGCGGTAGGCGCTGATGCTCTCGATGTTGCCGATCCCGCCGGCGGCGATGCGGCGGAGGAGCTCGGCGCGGTTCACGGAGTGGCGGCTCATGACGCCGGCGGCGACTTTCACCCCGCGGGCATCGGCTTCCTTGGCGGCCTTGAGGACCCGGCGTACGCCGTGAGGGTCGGCGGCGAAGGATTTTTCCATGAAGACGTTGACGCCCTTGGAGACGGCATACTCGAGCTGCTGCGGCCGGAAGCCGGCGTAGCCGGTGAGCATGGCGACATCGCCGGAGTTCGGCCGCAGGGTATCGATGGCGCGTTTGAAGGCATCGAAGCCGATGAAGCGGTTCTCCGGGGCGACGACGGCGCGTTCCTTGTATTTTCCTTCGATCGCGGTACGGGAGCGCTCGAGGCGATCTTCGTAGAGATCGGCCATTGCGGTGAGCGCCACGCCGTCGTCGGCGTCCATCGCATTGGCGACGGCCCCGCTGCCGCGCCCGCCGCAGCCGATGAGGGCGAGACGGATCTGGTCGCTGCCCGCGGCATGCACGGCGGGGATGGTGACACCGGCGAGGACGGAGGCGGCGGCGGCCTTGCCGGTGCCGGAAAGGAAATCGCGCCGGCTCGTCAGCGAGGGTGTTTTGTCAGTGTCGGCGGCGGGGCGGGGCGGCGTGGAATCGTTCATACTTCCATCCTCGCAAGCGTCGCGCCCCGGGCCAAGTACGCCTTCGCGGCGATCCGGGACGCGCCTGCGCCGGATCCCTCGCCGGAATCGGGCGCGCGATGTTCGTTGACAGTCCGCGGCCGGTCCGATAATGCTCCCTGCGTCCCGACGTCTCCCGCATGAAACGCATTCTCGGTATCCTCGTCCTTCTCATCGTCGTCTACCTCGCCACCTGGGTGATGAGCGATCTCCTCACGGGACGCCGGAGTTTCCTTTCGGCCTTCAACCAGGAGAACCTGCTGCGCCGGACGGCGCTCTTCGGCATCATCGGGGTGGGGGTGGCGTTTGTCATCATCACGGGCGGGATCGATCTCTCGATCGGGTCGGTCGTGTGCCTCGTCGGGGTCGGATTCCCGTGGCTGGTCACCCAGCAGGCCGTGCCGATGCCGGTGCCGGTCTGTTTGCTGATCGTCCTGGTGGTGGTGCTCGGGATCGGACTCTTCCATGGCTCCCTCGTCACCTACGGTCGCCTGCAGCCCTTCGTGGTGACGCTCTGCGGCTTGCTCCTCTATCGCGGCATCACGCGTGGCTTCACGGGCGACCAGACCGCCGGATTCGGGAACGAGTTGAAAGGGCTGCGCTGGCTCGCGAACGGCGAGATCCCGGTGACGGCCCAGTTCGGCATCCCGGTGCCTTGCCTGATCCTCGCGGTGGTGGCGGTGGCGGCGGGGATCTTCCTGAACCGCACCGTCTACGGACGCCATCTCCTCGCCCTCGGCAACAACGAGGAAGCGGCGCGTTTCGCGGGAGTGCGGACGAAGCGAATCACGATCCTCGCGTATGTCATCAGCTCGTTCCTCGCGGGTCTGGGCGGTTTGCTCTTCGTGCTCGACACGAACTCGGCGCAGCCGGCCGACTTCGGAAACTTCTACGAACTCTTCGCCATCGCGGCCGCGGTGCTGGGGGGATGCAGTCTGCGTGGCGGCTCTGGCACGATCCTCGGAGTGATCATCGGCACGGCCTTGATCCAGCTCTTGCGGAACATGATCACCCTCGTCGACGAGATCCCGCAGAACATCGAATTCGCCGTCATCGGGGCGGTGATCCTCGCGGGGGCGATCGGCGACGAGGTGGCGAAGTGGTTCGTGGCGAAGAGGCGTGCTACGTGATTTATCGGCGGTTTTTTCGCAACTGGTTTTCGGGAGGCGGGTTTGAAGGGCTGAATTCAAACCCGAATCGATCCATGAAAATCACGTTCCTTGCCCTCATCGGCTGTGCCCTCGCGCTCGCGCCTCTCGGTGCCGAAGAAACCAAACCGAATCCGGAGAAGCCCAAGGGGCCGGGAGGTCCCGGCGGTCCCGGCGCGCCCGGAGGGAAAGGCGACGGATCCTTCTTCCGCAACCTGGACAAGGATGGCGACAAGGCCGTCTCAAAGGAAGAGGCCGGCGATCGTTGGCAGGGCCTCGGCAAGCTCGACAAGGACGGCGACGGCAAGGTGACGATGCAGGAGCTGATGGCCGGACGTCCCGGAGGTCCCGAAGGGGGGGCTCCCAAAGGTGGGCCGGGTGCTCCCGGTGGACCGCAGGCGGGCCGCGGCGAGTTTTTCAAGAACGCCGACAAGAACAACGACGGAAAGATTTCGAAAGACGAAGCGCCCGGGCAGATGTGGGAACGCCTCTCCAAACTCGACAAGGACAACGACGGTGCCGTCAGCAAGGAGGAGATGGCGGCGATGATGGCGGGAAGGGGAGGTCCCGGAGGCCCGGGAGGTCCCGGAGGTGGTGGTCCGCAGATGTTCGAGCGTGCCGACAAAAACGGCGATGGCAAAATTTCGAAGGATGAAGCTCCGGGCGAGATGTGGGAGCGCCTCTCCAAACTCGACAAGGACGGCGACGGAGCCGTCAGCAAGGAGGAGATGGCGGCGATGACGGCGGGACGGGGTGGTCCTGGTGGCCCGGGTGGGGCGAAGGGGCCCGGAGGCGGTCCGCAGGCGGGCGGTCCGGCCGCGATGTTCCCGCGTTACGACGTGGACAAGGATGGAAAGCTCTCCAAGTCCGAGGTGCCGGCGGAGATGTGGGAGAAAATGTCGAAGGCGGACGAAAACGCCGACGGACTCATCAGCAGGGAAGAGCTCGAGGGGGCCTACGGCCGTCGCGAGGGTGGTCCCGGCAAGCCGGTCGAAAAGCGGCCCGAAGCGGCGGAGAAGGAAAAGGCCTCGGCTTGATCCTGACAAACCAGCGAAAACTCGGAAAGCCCGGCTCCGGCCGGGCTTTTTTGTGATCACTCGTGGCGCAGGGCTTCCACGGGATTCATCCCCGCGGCGCGGAAGGCGGGATAGATGCCGAAGAGCACACCGGTGATGACGGAGATGGAGAAAGCGAGCGCGGGCGCCCAGAATTCGATGATCGTCACCATCTCGGCGAAATGGGTGATGATGAGGGGGATGGCGAGTCCGAGGGCGACGCCGATGACACCGCCCGCGCCCGAAAGCATCACGGTCTCGATGAGGAACTGGACGACGATATCCTTCTTCTTCGCTCCGAGGGCCCGGCGGATGCCGATCTCGCGGGTGCGTTCCGTGACGGTCGCGAGCATGATGTTCATGATCCCGATCCCGCCGACGAGCAGGGAGATCGCGGCGATGGAGCCGAGGACGATGTTGAAGATCTGCTTGGTCCGCTCGGCGCGGCGGAGGAGGTCGAGCGGCACGATCATCTCGTAATCGACCTTCTTGTGGTTGCGCTCGAGGACGTGGCGGATCGCCTGGGCGGCGGGCATGACGCGGTCGGGTTCGTCGATGCGGACGGTGACTTCGTGCAACTCCACTTTCTCCGCCTCGAAGCTGCCCGAGCGGTATTTGAAGAGGACCTCGCCGAAGTGGTCCTCCAGCGTCGAGATGGGGATGAGCATCTCCATCGCCGCGCTTTGCTTGGCGGAAGGTTTTCCGTTCTTGTCCTCTTCTCCGGCGGAGGAGGCGGCGGGGTCGTCCGCGATCACACCGATGACGCGGAAGTAGCTCGTCTGGATGCGCACGGTGTCGCCAATCGGTTCGGTGAGGGGGAAGAGGTGTCGGGCGAGGCTCCGGGACAGCACGCAGACCGGGGCGCGCGTATTCATCTCGATCTCGGTGAAGAAGCGACCGCGCACGATGGAACGGTTCCGCATCTCGGGGAACCACGGGACGGTGCCGAGGGTGGATCCGTCGATGCTGCGCGACTCGTTCCAGATGAAATCCTTCACCTCGCGGGCGGGGATCGTCACGAGCACGCCGGGCACGGTGGCCTGGATCTGGCTGATGTCGCGGTAGGTGAGGCCGTATTCGAGGATGAGGGAGCGCTCCTGCTCTCCGGCGGTGGTGGCGTCGGTCGCTTTCACCGAGCGGAGGATGATGTTCTGGCTGCCGAGTTCCTTGATCTGCTGCTGGGCCTCGTGGCTGGCCCCTTCGCCGATCGCGAGCATCGCGATCACGGAGCAGACGCCGAAGACGATCCCCATCGCGGTGAGCAGGGAACGCAGCCGGTGCATCCAGAGACTCTTGATCCCGAGGAGGACGGAACGTTTCAGACGGAAGAGCGAGAACTCGCGGAGGAGGGAATGCCGGATCATCGCGCCACCTCCTCCCTGCGTTTGTCAGAGGCGATCGAGCCATCTTTCAACCGGATCGTGCGCGATGTGCGCATCGACATGCCCTCGTCATGGGTGATGAGAATCAGCGTCTTTCCATCGGCGTTGAGCTGGTCGAAAATCCCGAGGATGTCACCGCCGGATTTGGAATCGAGGTTGCCGGTCGCTTCGTCGGCGAGGATCACGGAGGGATCGTTCGACAACGCCCGGGCGATCGCGACACGCTGCTGCTGGCCGCCGGAGAGCTCGGTGGGCCGGTGATCGAGCCGTTTGCCGAGACCGACGCGTGTGGCCAGCTCGATCGCGATGTCGCGGCTCTCTTTTTCGGAGACGCCCTGGTAGTAGAGCGGTACTTCGATGTTCTCCACCACGGTGAGCTGCTGGATGAGGTTGTAGCTCTGGAAGATGAAGCCGAGCTTTTTGCCCCGCACCTGGGAGAGGTCGTCGTCGGAAAGTTTCGAGACGTCGAGTCCGTCGAGGAAATACTGGCCGACCGAGGGCTGGTCGAGACAACCGAGGATGTTCAACATCGTCGACTTGCCGCAGCCGGAAGGGCCGAGGATGGAGATGTAATCACCCGGGAAGATCTTCAGGTCGACGCCCTGGAGCGCTTTTACAAGGGTGTCGCCCATCTGGTAATGTTTCTCCACCCCGCGCAGCTCGATGACGGGCTCGCTGTGGGAAGGGGAAACCATGGGGATCGGGGAGACGGGGCGTCGACGCGGCCTCCGCCTCACGCGTTCTTGTCCGGGCGCGGCTTGACGTCTTCGCTCGCGGTGGTGGCTTCTTCGCTCTTGTCCGGCTGAGGCCCGGCGGGCACGGGGCGGCGGGCGAGCCGCGACTTGTCGACCTGGGCGGGCTCGTAATCGTCGGGCATCTTGAGGTAGACCTGGTCGCCCTCCTCGAGCCCCTTGCGCAGCTCGATGAAGTCGTTGTTGTGCGCCCCGATCTCGACGACCTGGCGCTCGTAGCCGCCGAGGGTCTTGCGGAAGACGAAATGCTCGCCGTTCTCGACGAAAACGGATTGCACCGGCACGTAGGTGACGTTCTCGAGCTCGTCGACGATGACCTCGACCTTCGCGCTCATGCCGGGCTTGAGAAACTCGTGCGTGCCTTCGATCTCGACGGTGGCGGGATAGACCTTCAGGGAGGGGTTGTAGCGCGAGGCGTTCGAGTCGGGCAGCACGGCGACCTTGGCGATGCGGCCGACGAGGGTTTTGTCAGGCACGGACTCGGCGGTGATGTAGACCTTCTGGCCGAGCTGCACCTTCTTGATGTGGGATTCGTGGATCTTCACCTCGACGCCGAGCTTCGACATGTCGGGGATGGTGATGATGGGCTGACCGACCTTGAGGGTCGCGCCCGAGGTGATGCCGTCGTAGTAACGCGAGGTGTAGTAGTCGGTGTTGGCTCCGCCGTAGGCGACGAGGCCAACCTGGCTGGCGCGGATGACGCAGCTCGCGAGCTGCTCCTCGAGATTCCCGCGCTTCTTCAGCTCGAGCTCGTAGCGGCGCTTCACGGTGCGGTATTTCGCGTAGATCTGCGACATGAGGGCGAGTTTCTCGCGCTTCGTGCGGATGAGGGAGAGGAGGGCCTCCTCGTAGAGCGAGAGCATCTTCTCCGCCTCTTTGGGGAATTCGTAATCGCGGAAGAGCTCGAGTTCGGTCTCGGTGCGCTGGAGGGCGAGGCGTGCCTTGTCGAGGCCGACCAGCTCGTTCTCGAGCGTCTGCTTGGTGATGAATTCGCGCTGGTGGAGCCGTTTGGCGCCCTCCACCGATTCTTCGACGACGGAGAGTTCGGAGGAGGCGAGGAGGGCTTCGTCGCGCATCCGTCGGATGGTCTGTTCCGCTTCGCCGTCACCGAGGACTTCCTCTTTCAGCAAGGAGCTGAAATTGACGTTGGCGGCGAGGCTGTCGTTCGCGACGAGGGCGAAGGAGGCGATGTTGGAATCGTCGCTCTCGTCCGGTGCCGATCCGGCGCCCTTGTCGGCGTCGAAGGCGCTCACGATGAGGTCGGTCGCCTCCGTCTCGTAGGCGGAGAGGGAATCGTTGTCGAAGGGCAGGCCGAGCTTGCGGAGGGTCTCGCGGGCAGCGTCGGCTCCGACGAACTTCTGGAAATCGAGCAGGGCGAAGCGCAGGGACTGGCGGGCGGCCTTGATCTCGCTGAGGGCCTCGCTCTCCTGGATCTCGATGTTCTGCTTGGCTTCGGCGTAGAGCGCGTCGGTCTGCTGGAACTCCACGTCGTGGTCGACGATGGCTTCCTCGAGCTCGGATTGGTCGAGGCGCACGAGCACCTTGCCTTTGGCGACATCCTCCTCGGTCACGTAATAACCCTCCTCGATGATCTCGAGGATCTTGATCCCGTTGGGCAGCTTTACCTCGTTGCGGAACTCGAGGAAGTTGAGCGCCTGGATGTTTCCGCCCTCGAGCACGTCGATGACGAGATCGCCCTTCTGGGCGAACGCGAAGGGCATTTCATCGCCCTTTTTCGTATCACCGGCACCGAGCAAAACCACGTATGCCGTGATCCCGACCGCCAACACCGTTCCCGTGATGATCCATTTTTTCATACCTTCGGGGAGGGATCTCAGGGAGTCTCGTTTTCGAGTTTTTCGGCCCAGGAACCATCGGGATTAATATACAGGATGCCCATGTCCCTCCAAAGGCGCAAACGTGCCAAGGTATGATCGATCAAGGTCGCGGTGCGCTGGTTTTGTGCATCGACGAGGTCTTCCTGCGCATCGACGAGGTCGCGCGCCTCGCCCCGTCCGAGCTCGCCCAGGAGGAGCTGTTCCTCCAGCCGGCGGGCCGCGAGGGCGACGCCCTGCTCGGCGATGTCGAAGCTGAGACGCTCCTGCTCGAGGGCTCGCCAGGAGTCGTAGAGTTCGAGACGGGCGCGATCACGTGCGAGCTCTTCGGCGCGTCTCGCGCGTTCCACTTCAATCAAGGTCGCGCGGTAGATGTTGCGATCCGCCTTGCGGTCGAGCGGCAGATCGAGATCGAGCGAGCCGGCCCAGCGCCGCCGTTCCCAGTTGATCGCGGGGGTGCTGTCGCCGGGTTCACTCACCGCGTTGTAGTCGAGGGCGACGTCGAGCTTGGGGAGGAGTCCGTTTTTCGCCACCTTGATGCGCCGCTCGGCGTCGGCGACGAGGTCGGAGGCCGTGGCGAGATCGGGTCGGGTGACAAGGGCGATCTCGACGGATTGGTCGCGGGTGATGCCGGGTTCGTCGATCTTCAGCTTCTGCAGTTCGCGGTCGTCGAGGACGAGCTTCGTATCGACGGGGATGCCGAGGGAGATCTTGAATTCGTCGAGACGCTGGAGGTAGACGCGGATGGCATCGATCCAGCGGCTTTCGGACTGCAGCTTGGCTTGGCGGAGGCGTCCGAGCTGGTTCTGGGTGCGGCGGTCCTCTTCGGCGAGAGCTTCCTCGCGCTCGACGTTTTTGACGAATCCCTGGTAGGCGACGTAGTTGTTCTTCACGAGGTCGCGCGAACGCAGCACGCCGTAATAATCGCTGACGAGATCGACGATGAAGGCGCGGCGGAAATCGGCGAAATCACGCAGGTCGTAGAGGACGTTCCTTTCCTGCTGGGTCAGCGCCTCGAGGGTGACGGTGGTGCCTCCGCCCTGCAGGAGCGGCTGCACGAGCGAGACGGCGAGATCGGAATCGTTCACCGACTGGTTCCCGGACATGATGCGGAGGAAATCCTGGGTGAAGTCGGTGGAGAGGCGCGCGCCGGTGGCGAGGAGCCAGTTGAAGCCGGCCGACTGGGTGCGGGAGAAGGTATTCGTCGCGACGATCTCGGTCATCCCTTCCTCGATCCTGAAGTTGCGCGAGTCGGAGGCGCGGGTCGCACCGCCGCCCGCATTGAAGATGGGGGAGAGGCGGTGCCGCGCAAGGGTGAGATCGAGGGCGGAGAGATAAAGATTCTCCTTCGCGCTCTGGTAGTCGCGGCTGTGGTGGATCCCGGTATCGAGCGCCTCATCGAGGGAGAGCACCTTCGCTCCGGCCTCGAAGGTGGCGAAATCCCCGAGGAACTCGTCACCGCGGGGTTTGGGCAGCAGCTTCGAAAGATCGGGGGACGAGGACGGGGCGAGGGGCAGCTCGTCGGGCTCGACGTTTTCCACCTCGTTCGATTTTTCAAAGAGGATCGAGTAGGTCTCGCGGTCCGCGCGGGTGTGGTAATGCTGGGGAGAGCAGGCGCCCAGCGAGACCAGGGCAAGGGCAAACGCGACCGCGGGCTTCCGCGGAAAACTCCTCCCACCCGTTCTCCACCAAGGAGACCGGTCTCTCGCCATACTGTCTTTTCGCATCCGTGTGGCCCCTCCTTCGGGCAATCACGCCCTCCCCGCAAGGACGCCAACAAGCCATAGACGGGGTGGGGAAAGGGAGTCTTGGAACGGGCCGCCGTAAGCCGGATTCTGTTCACCCGGGCCGTGTTCGACCCGGGCGGACGATCATTTCTCTAAGCCGCGTCTCCGGAGATCCGCGGCCTCCCCGCCGGAGCGGGGTGCGACTAATACCCGGGTAGATCCCTCGGCCGGAGCCTCGGGGCCGGACCGGCTGCCCGTTCACCCTGTTCTGTCTTGCACCGCATGGGGTTTTTCCTGCCCCCTCGGTCACCCTCGGGGCGGTGAGCTCTTACCTCGCCATTTCACCCTTACCCTCCTTCGCCCGGAGGCTCGAAAGGGCGGTATCTTTTCTGCGACACTTTCCGTCGCCCTGCCATTACGACCGGGCGCCCCGGCTTTCACCGGGCATGCTGCCGTGTGGTGTCCGGACTTTCCTCTCCCTCCCGAAGGAGGCAGCGATCATCTCCGGCCCGTTCCAAGACGGGAAGGGTAAGCGCGAAGGGCGCGTCGCGCAATGCCTGGTGAGGATGGCAGGGAATCAAACCCCGATCCGCGCAGGGAACCCGGGACAAAGGCCTGAACCTTCGCGTTCCCCCGCTTCGTCGAAAAACGCGATTTCTCCTCCAGTCGAGGCGATCCACACTTCCTTCGCCCCGGCTTCGAAATAGAGCCGGCGCTTTTCTTCGATTTCGGCACGGGTGTTGGCGGGAGAAAGCACCTCGACACAAATCTCCGGAGCAAGGGTGAGGACGTTGCGGCGCAGTCCTTCGGCGACCCGGGCGTTCGAAATCCAGGCCAGATCGACGCCTTTCACGCCTCCATTCGTGGAAACCGGACATTCCGCGAAGACTTCCCCGTCCCGTGTTTCCATGAGGCGTTGCAAGAGGAGGGTCATCCGCGTTTGCAGGCGCGAGTGCTCGAATCCGGATGGCGGCATCAGGAGGATCTGTCCGAAGCGGTTGGTTTCGATCCGATGCCCGAGCGAAGCGAGAAAGGGGTCGGCCTCGAGTTCGCTCCAGCGATCGAGGTTGAATGCCTCCTGGTCGAAGACTTCGGGAAGCTGGGTGATGACTTCGCTCATGACGCCGTTGTTTAAAGGAAAGCCGATCCCGGCGCAAGCGCGTCCACCGGGAAGGAGAGCGCGTCTCCGCCACTCCCGCGGGACCGGGCATGATTGACATTCCCGGTCGAAACCTTACCTTTTGCCTCCGAACTCCCCGTCGCGGCGTAGCCTGCGCGGGCATGTTCCGGATTTTTTTATGAAACCACCCCGTTTTCTCCCCTCCGCGGTCTGCTTCTCACTCGGTTTCGCGCTCGCTGTCCCGTTCCTCCAATCCCAGCAGGGTCCCTTGCCCGGTCCCCGTCTCCTTCCTCCCGGTGCCGCCGCCCAGGCTCCCGCTCCCGCCACGGCTCCGCCGCTCGACGTGCCGCCGCCGGAGTCGGTGCAGACGGACATTTCCGAGATCGAGCTGGATGCCATCGTCCGGGTGGAAGTCGATACGAAACAACCCAATTTCCGCGTCCCGTGGAACGTCGGCGGCATGGGCAGCGGCAACGGCACCGGCTTCCTCGTCGGTCCGAACCGCTTCCTCACCAACGCCCATGTGGTGAGCGACAGCCGCCTCATCTACATCAAGAACGTGAGCGACCCCGAGCCCTACAAGGCCCGCGTCGTGAACGTGGCGCACGATTGCGACCTCGCCCTGCTCGAACTCGAGTCGGAGGCGGATTTCGAGGCCGGCTTCAAGGGGATCCAGCCGCTCCTCATCGGCGGGACACCCAAGCTCAACACGACCGTCATCGCCGTGGGTTATCCGATCGGCGGCGACCGCATCTCGGTGACGCGCGGCGTCGTCTCGCGGATCGACTTCCGCGGATACAGCCATTCGGGCGTCGACAACCACCTCGCCATCCAGATCGATGCCGCGATCAACCCGGGGAATTCGGGTGGGCCGGTGCTGCAGAACAACCAGGTCGTCGGCGTCGCCTTCCAGGGCTACAGCGGTGATGTCGCCCAAAACACGGGTTACATGATCCCCGTGCCGGTGATCGAGCGATTCCTGAAGGATGTCGAGGACGGCGACTACGACCGTTACGTCGATCTCGCGACGAGCTTCCTCAACCTGCTCAATCCGGCGCAGCGGCGCGCCCTCGGACTGCCGAACGACGGCATCGGCGTGATGGTGGCCAAGGCCGATGCGGCCGGCTCGGCGGGCGGCGTGCTGCGGACGAAGGATGTCGTGCTCTCGATCGACGGACATCCCATCGCCTCGGACGGATTCATCGAGATCGAGGGAGAGCGGGTCGATCTCAACGAGATCATCGAGCGGAAGTTCGAGGGTGACACCGTGGCGCTCGAGATCTGGCGCGATGGAAAGCTCGAGGAGATCGACATCACGTTGAAGCGCTTCATTCCCTACCTCATCCAGGCGGTCCAGTACGACAAGCAGCCGAATTTCGTCCTTTACGCGGGTCTCCAGTTCCAGCCGCTCGACCGCAACATGATGGCCGCCCACGACATCACCGATTTGCGCACCCGGTATTACTACGGCTTCTACGGCGACGACGAGATCTACCGCGAGCGTCCCCAGGTGATCGTCCTCACCGAAGTGCTGCCCGATGCGACGAACACCCACATCCAGACCTTCAAGCACCTCGTCGTCGATTCGATCAACGGGAAAAAGATCACCCTGCTGCAGGATGTCCACGATGCCTTCCACGGAGATTTCCACGAGGAAGGCCGCGAGGATTTCCACGTCGTGCGGCTGGTCGGCGAGGAGCGCCCCCTCGTGCTGAAGCGCAAGGATGCCGCCGTCGCCCACGATCGCATCCTGTCGCAATACAACGTCAGCTTCGACCATTTCATCGAGCGGCCCGAGATCCTCGATCTCGAAGGGCTTTTCGACAAGGCCGGAGACTCCGCGGAGGAAGAGGAGGGCGAAGGAGACTCCGCCAAACCCGCGAAGGAGGACAAGCCCGTGGAGGAATCCGAAAAAGCCGGAGAAGCCGCCCCTGCCAAGAAAGCCGCCTGAAACCGCCGGTCTTGTTTCCAACCTTCCCTCTTTGAATCACGTGATGAATTCCCCCGCCACTTTCCGCTGCCTCGCCCTCGCGGCGTTTTTCCTGCTGCCCGCTTCCCGTTCGGAGGCGCAGAATTCGACCCCCGAAAAATCGATCGTGCGGGTCAACGCGACCCTCCAGGACTACAGCTTCCTCCGACCCTGGGAAAAAGGCGCCCCCACGCCTCGCCGTGGTCTCGGTGCCGTGCTCGAGGGAAACCGCGTCCTCATCACCGCCGAGATGTGCGTGAACTCCACCTACCTCGAGCTCGAGCACCCTTCCAGCGGCGCCCGAGTCACCGCCCGCATCGCCGGGATCGATTACGAGGCCAACCTTGCCGTGCTCGAGCCGGCCGACAGCGATTCGAAGGTCTTCGAGGGGCTCGAGCCGCTCGCCCTCGACGAATCCGTCTCGCCCGGAGAGACCCTGAACGTCTGGCAGGTGGAGGACAACGGGGACGGCGTCTCCACCGATGTCGAGGTGCTGCGGGTCGATGTGGGCCGCTATTTCATCCCCGGCTCCGTCTTCCTCCTTTACCAGGTGAAAGGATCGCTGCAGGCGCGCACGAACAGCTTCACCCTGCCGGTGGTGAAAAACGGCAAGCTCGTCGGGATGCTGCTCAGCTATTCCTCCAAGGAGCAGACCGCCAGCGTCCTGCCCGCGCCGATCATCAAGGCCTTCCTTGCCGATCTCGAGGACGGCGAGTACCAGGGATTCCCCAATCTCGGCATTTCCTTCGCGCAGACGCTCGATGAGACCTTCCGCGATTTCACGAAGATCGCGGACAAGGAGGGCGGCATTTTCGTGCGCGAGGTCGGCAAAGGCGGCTCGGCCGACAAGGCCGGCATCAAGAAGGGCGATGTGATCCTCTCCATCGCGGGCCAGCCGGTCGATTCGCGCGGCAATTACAACCATCCGGAGTATGGAAAGCTCAGCTTCTCCCATCTCGTCCGCGGCGGGGCGAAGGTCGGCGAGACGATCCGCCTCGATCTCATCCGCGACGGCAAGCCCCTTTCGGTCGACGTGCCGTTGACTCGGAAACAGCCGGGGGAGTTCCTCATCGATCCCTACATGTTCGACCGCGGTCCGAAATACCTCATCTACGGCGGCCTCATTTTCCAGGAGCTCACCCTGCCCTACCTCGAGAGCTGGGGGGAGGATTGGACGAACCGCGCCCCGTTCAATCTCGTCTACGCGAACGCCGATCCCCATCCCTTCGAGGAGGAAGGCCGCGGGAAGCTCGTCTTCCTGAGCAACGTCCTGAAGACCCCGAGCACGCTCGGCTATGAGTCGATCAATTCCGTGATCGTCTCGAAGGTGAACGGCGTTTTCATCAAGAACATCAAGGACCTCGCCGACGCCTTCGCCGCGGTGCCCGAGAACGGCCTGCATACCGTCGAGTTCAACGATTATCCGAAGGTGATCTACGTCGACGACCGCGTCTCGAAGCTGGTCAACCAGCAGCTCATCCAATACGGCATCGGCCAGCTCGAGCGTCTCGAGTGAAGGGAGTGCCTGTGGATGCGCCGACCGGAATGCAGGGCGGATTTGCAATCCGCCCCGGTGGTCGGGCCGATCAAGGAATGATCCGGTGCGCGCTGAGGATCCGGTGTACCGCCGCCCGCAGTTCCGTCGGCGCGTAGGGCTTCGGCAGCACGCCCTTGAATCCGAACGCGGCCGGACTCGACATCGCCGGTGCGTCGGAATATCCGCTCGACACGATCGAGAGCACGTCGGGATCGATCTGCAGGAGCCGACGCATCGTCTCCACCCCGCCCATGCCGTTTTCAATCGTGAGATCGCAGATCAGCAGGTGGAAAGGCTCGCCCCGCTGCATCGCGTCGGTGTAGACCGCGAGGGTCTCGCGCCCCTCTTTCGTTTCGACCACCTCGTGTCCGGCCCGGCGCAAGGTCGCGGCCATGAGGCGGCGGATCGGCGCGTCGTCCTCGAGGATGAGGATGCGCGTGCCGACGAGGAGCGGCTCGCCCCCGTCTCCGGCGCGAGCGGGCTTCAACACGGGGATGTCGAAATTCGGATAGGCGGGCACGCCGTCGGCCTCGCCCGGTTCGTCGGGGCGTCTTCCGAGCGGTGCACAGAAAGTCGCGATGGTGCCCTTTCCCTCCTTCGACTGGAGCTGGATGAATCCCCCGTGCGCCTTGGCAATCGACTCGCAGACCGTCAGGCCGATGCCGGTGGCGTTGTTTTCGCGCCGCGTCGTGAAGTAGGGCTCGAAGACCCGCTCGAGATCCTGATCGCTCATGCCGTGGCCGGTGTCGATCACCTCGATGAGGAGGTGATCCTCTTCCGCCGGCGTGTGGGAGCCGCGGATCTTCAGGACGTCCTCCGGAGTGATGCGCGAACTCCGGACGATGACGCCGCCGCCGTCGGGCATCGCCGCGGCCGAATTCGTCACCAGATTCTCGACGAGCCGTCCGACCTGGGCCGGATCGACATTGGCGATCACGCCGGCGTCGGCGCCCTGGTACTGGTAACGGATCTCGGGATGCCTGAGGCGCTGTTCTGTCAGGATGCGCCTGATCAGGTCGGGGATGCGCGTGCGCTCCCGGATGGGGCGTCCGCCGCGCGCGAAAGTCATGAGCTGCTGCACGAGGCCGGTCGCCCTCGAGGCCGCCGCCTGCGCCTCTTCCAGCATGCCCTGGAGCTCGGCATCATCGGGGTGGCGCTCGCGGGCGAGGCTGATGTTCCCCGTCAGGGTCGTGAGCGAGTTGTTGAAATCGTGCGCGAAACCGCGGGCGAGCAGGCCGAGCCCCTCGAGGCGGTGTTGGCGCACCTGCTCCGCGGCTTCGAGCCGGGTCGCGGTGATGTCGGTGAAAAGGGCGAGGATCCCGCCACGCGTCGGATAGGCGCGGACTTCGAACCACATCCCGCGGCTCGAATCGTGGAAGTCGAAACGGTGCCGGCGTCCGTCGGCGAGGGGGCGCGTGAAATGCTCGTCGTAGCGCTCGAGATCGCCGGCGTCGAAATGCTCGCGGAACGGCGTGCCGGTGAGGCGGGCTTGGGGCGCGAAGACACGCACGGCTTCGGCATTCGCATAGCGGATGATGCCGTCCTCGTCGAGACGCAGGAGGGGATCGCCGACCTCCTCGAAGGCGGCTCCGGAGACCGCCGGATTCAGAATCGCGCCACCCATCGCACCGGCGGCGCTGAAGACGGCCTGTGTGCCCTCGGCGATCGGGGGCGCGTCCCCGGCGGGGCGGAAGGTAGGCTCCGCCCAGGGGGAAGGTGGCGTCGCCGGCACGGAGGCCGCCGTCGCGGGCTCGGGCTTGCGTTTCGCGATCAAATCCTTGAACGCCGGATCGCTCGCGAGCGAGGCGATTTTGCGGAGCGCTTCGGTCCGGGCCGTTGGCGGTGTCGAGGGGGGGAAAACGACAGGCTGCACGGGTGCCACGGGGGCCGCGGGCGTGGCCGGCATTTCGGCGACCGGTGGAGCCGGGAGATCCGGCAGCTCGCCCGCCGTGTCGGCGGTGGCGAGCACGGTGACGAGACCGATCGCCTCCCCGTCGGCCGCACGGATCGGCACGGAGCGTTCCTCCACGCTCTGGAAAGCGCCGTTGCGCGGCGTGAGGACGACCCTCCTTCCCGTGGAGGCATCCGCCTCTCCGGTTTCGCCGAGCGGGGCCACCGTCGACAGGGGCAGGCCGATCGCTTCCTTCGGCTCCCAGCCGACGAGTGTTGCCGCCGCCGCGTTCAGGTAGACGACCTGTCCGTCGAGATCGGTTGCAAAGACCGCCTGAGGGAGATGCTGCGAGACCGCTTCGAGCGCGGGCAACCGCAGGGAGAGCCGCTCGCCCGCGATGCGCCTCTCCACCACGGACTCGAGGCAGACGGCGATCTCGGCGTCGCTGAAAGGTTTTCTCAAGAAGGCCGCCGGCGACGCGGTGCGCGCCCGGGCAAGGATCGCTTCCTCCGAATAGCCCGTCACGAAAATCGAAGGGATGCCATGGTCGCGGCGCAGGGTCCGAGCGAGCTCGATGCCGTCCTCGGGTCCATCGAGCTGGATGTCGAGGAGGACGAGGTCGGGCTTTTCCCCGGCAAGCAGATCGAGCGCCTGTTTCGCGGAATACGCGATGCCCGTCACCACAAAACCTCGGCGGCGCAGGGTGGCCTCGAGATCGCGCGCGGTCACCCGGTCGTTCTCGACGATCAGGAGGCGCAGGCGATTGGAGGGCAGATCATCCATGGAGGAAAACGACGCCGAGGAGCGTTCCGGGCGCGGCGCACGCTACATTCAAATCACCATAATTAGCAAAGGAAATTACCCCCGTTGAACGCAAGGGGATCGCATTCGTGGGAAGACGACTCAAGATCGCGTTTGCGGGACGATCAGCACCCATTCTTTGGCCGGATTTTCCGGATCGGTCGGTTCGAGGCGCCCCTGGATCTGTTCGGTGAGCAGCTCCAGCGTTTCGATTTCGGAATCCCGGTCGGTGAAGAGGAACGATCGATGCGTGCCGGGGCGTACCGTGAGCTGGAAGCCGCCCGCCGGGTGGGGCCGCAGGTTCACGTACAATTCCGGACCCGGTCCGTGCTGTCGCGTGCCGAGGACGAGCCGCATCAGCTCGCCGATGAGGAGGCTGAAGGGCGTCGCCGTCTGCACATCGAGGGTGAGGGCCTCGTCGCCCGTGAGGATCACCTCGCGCCGGCCCGGCCCGCGTCCCACCAGCGAACAGACTTCGTCGGCCAGATCCCGGAGCAGGGGAAAGACCCACACGGAAAGGGTATCGTCGTAGGGGCAGGCGAGCGCCACGGAGCGCAGCCGGACCTGCCATTTGAGAAACGCTTCGCGTGCCGCCGCGCTCTGCGGCTCGAGGCTGAAAAGACTCGTGACGAGCTGGAGTTGGTTCCGGAAGCTGTGCTGTCGTCTCTCGCGAGGCGGATTCGCCGACGCGGAGGCCGGCGGTGCCGCAGCGGGGCCTGCTGCCGGCGGAGCGGGAGCCGGTGCGGTGGGTGGGGTGTCCGCTTCCGGAGAGGATTGCAGGAACACGAGGGTGCCGCGCGATTTGCCTTCGTGTTCGAGCGCGAGAAAATCCGCCACCGTGCCACGGGGCAGGGAGGTCTCGCAGAATTCATCCCCTTCGCGGAGATCCGCATCTGCGCCCAGCAGGGCTGCCGCGGCCGCGTTCGCTTCGGCCACATGGCCGCGCGGGTCGAGACGCAGCATCCCCAGTGGAGCATGGGAGAACGCCGCGTTCTGCCAGTGATCGCGTTCGCGGAGGAGCCGGAGGATCGTTTGATTGCGCACCACCGCCAGGATCTGCCCGTCACCGCAGGGCGAGAGGGAGACGGCGAACTCCGACGATGCGTCTCCCGATCCGCGGATCTCGGCGTGGATCGTCCGATCTTCGTCGAGGATCTGACCCCCGCACTGGGCGAGGAGGTTTCCCAGCACCGGCCAGACTTCCGCGGCCGGGCGCCGGCGCCACGACTCGTCCGGAGCCAGTTCCGGCCAGGCTTTCGGCGGAGGGGCGAAATCAGCCACCGTCCCATCCGCATCGATCAGCAGGATCAGATCCGGCACGGCATGGAGCAGGGACTGCGCCTTCCGGGAAAGGGTGCGCAGCTTTGAGCGGAGTTGCTCCAAAGACGATTCCGCCGTGCGAGCCTCGATCAGATACAGGCTCAAGGCCGGTGTTTCCCCGGTCTCCCCCAAAGGGCTCCAGAGCAGGGAGACGCGCTTTTCCCTCCCGTTCGTGCGCAGCCAGACTTCGCTGGCGAGGAAGCGATCCCCGGGGAGTAGGTTTTTGTCCCCGTCGGAGAGCAGATCCCTTTCCCTTTCCGCCAGCACATCGGCCTCGCCGGGATGCAGGAGGCTGGAGAAGGGCGTGAGCCTCAGGTCTTTCGGCGGGATCCCCGAGAGCTCGGCGAAAGCCGGATTCACCTCAATGATGCGATCGAGGTGATCCACCAGCACCGTCCCAGTGCGGGTATGGGTAAAGAGGGCCCGGAATTTCCATTTGCCATGCCGTTGCGTGGCCTCCGCGCTGAGCGTCCGGGTGACGTCCTCGATCGAGAGCGTGATACCGCCATCCTGCAACAGTGAAGAGCGGAACTGGATCTCCCTCGGTTTTTGCCCGGGCGAGGTGAGCGTGAAGGTGCGGGTGCGTTGGTTTCTCCATATTTCTTCACGCCAGGATTTGATGACTTTTTCTCGATGGCCCGGTTCCGGGCAAAGGGTGGAGAGCCAGGCTTCGATCCCTCCGCATTCGGCGATGCTCTTCCCCGAGATTTGTCGGCAGCGGGCGTTTTCGTGACGCAGATCCTGCTTCGGACCGAGCAGGATCAACCCATACGGCAGGGTATCGAGGATCGTCGCCCAGTCAGGCGAGACGAGACCGGCCGCGAAGACCGGCGCGGGATGATGGGAGCCGCCACCGGGCACCGCGACCGGTGCCGTCCGCGAGGCCACGGGTGCGCGCTTCAGCGGCACGCTCGAGACCGGAGGTTCGCCCTGGCCCGCTCCGAAAACGCCGCCACCAGGCGCGGCAAAAACGTTGCCGGAGTGAATCGATGAGTCACTGGATCCGGTTTTGGCAGTTTCACGCGATGGATCAGGCTCGGGCAAACAAGTGCGGGGAACGGTGTGGACGGGCGGAGTTTTATTTAAGGAATGTTAATAAACGACTGCAAGCGATTTATTCGCTTGACGACCCGAATCGCGACGATTTTTCGGCCAAAGTCACGATTCCGCCTTATCCGCGGATACCGGCGGCTTCACGAAGAGGAAATAAATCACCACCCCGAGACCCAGCGTGCCGAGACCGTAGAGGAATTCCACCGTCTTCTGCTGGATCTGGAACCACAGCACATAGAGGCTGAGACAGCCGAAGATGAGCGGCGTCACCGGATAACCCCATGCCCGATAGGGTCGGTGCAGATCCGGGCGGCGCACCCTCAGCACCACGAGACCGATCACCACCATCAGCGAAGAGATCGTCAGCAGCGCCTGCACGTAATTGATGAGCTGCTCGAAGGTCGCCGAGGCCACCAGCAGGATCACGATCGCCGCCTGCAGCAGCACCGCCAGAGCCGGCACGCCGTTCTTGTTCAGCTTGCCGAGGATCTGGAAGCGCGCGTGATCGCGACCGATCGCCGCGGAGACGCGTGGTCCCGCCCAGGTCATCGAACTGATCGTGGAAATGAGCCCGAAGCTGATGAGGATGCCCATGATCATCCCGCCCTTCGGACCGAGGATCGCCTCCGCCGCGATCAGTCCCACCTCGGCCTGGCCCGCCATCTTTTCGATCGGAGTCGAGTAGAGGAACGCCAAGTTGATGAAGACATACAGCACCGTCACGAAAGCCGTGCCGATCAGCAGGGCCAGCGGCACCGTCTTCTCCGGCCGGCGTACTTCGTCCATCATGTAGGTCGCCGCATTCCATCCCGTGTAGGCGTAGAGCACGTAGACCAGCGAGATCGCGAAGCCGCCCGAGGCGATCAGTTGTCCATCGCCCTCCTTCGGCAGGAACGACACCGGCTGGGCCGTGCCCACGATAAAAGCAAGGAGCCCGAGCACGAGGATCAGCGCCACCTTGGCATAGGTGAAGCCCGATTGGAAAATGCCGATGCTGCTCAGTTTTCCGAGGTGCACCAAGGCCACCAGCACCACCACCGGGATGCCGAACCAGAGCGACGGGATCCCCGTGATGCTGCCCATGTAGCCCCCTAACAAAGCCGCATTCGCCGCCACCGGCGCCGCGAAGCCGACCGTCACCGAGAGCCATCCCGCGAGAAAGCCGATGAAGGGATTCCACGCCTTCGAAAGGAGGTGGTATTCCCCGCCCGATTTCGGAAAGATCGAAGCGAGTTCCGCATAGCAGACCGCGCCGCAGAAGGAAATGATCCCGCCCACGAGCCAGAGCACGAGGATGGGAAAGCCCGAGGGAATTCCCGCGACCTGGAAGCCGAGGCTGCCGAAGACCCCCGTGCCGATCATATTCGCGACGACGATGGCGATGGCCGTGGCCAGGCCGACCTTGCCGGCATCGGATCCAGAGACGGGAGAAGACATGCCCTGAGTCAACAGGGTCGGATCGGAGAGTCAAGAGGGTTTTGTGAGGGGGGGCGGGGAAGGATCGGGGAAGGAAGAAAGAATCGTTCCCGTGATTTCATTCCACCACGAAATACTCGAGTGCCCACTCGCGCATGAACCGCACCTGCGCGGGATCGATCCGGTAGAGCACGAACTGCGGATTCTCCGGCGTGCCGAGGTATTGCCTCAGCAGGGGATTTTTTTCCCAGATCACGGCGATGACGGCGGGATCGGTCTCGATCGTGGCGGGACCGGTGATGCGAACCTGGTCGTGGCCGGGGGACAGGTAGGCGAGCTCGACCTTCGGATTGGCGGCGATCTCGCGGGTCTTTTGATACACGGCGAGGTTGGCGACGTAGATAGTGAAATCCTCATCGACACGCACGGGCGAGACGGGGCGGACGCGGGGTTGCCCCTCGGGATCAACGGTGGCGAGCATGGGGAATTTCGCCTCGCGGATGACGGCATGGGCGAGCTCGTGGAGGCGGGTGGGATCGACGGGTTCGGGACGGGGTTTCATGGTTGGAAAAGAAGTGGGCGGGTCGCGGGATCGGGAGCACTTTATCACGGCCCCGCCCCGACATGAAACGTCTCCTTTCGCTCTTTCTCCTCCTCGCGGCACTCGTGATCGTGCCCTTTTGGATCTGGGGCGGATCTTTCGAGGCGGCGATGTCGCCCGAACGGCTCGTGGCCGCTTTCCAGGCCTCGCGCGACTGGGCCTGGCTGGCGGGATGGGGATTGCTGGTGATCGATCTCTTCCTGCCGGTGCTGGGCACGGCGGTGATGTCGGCGCTGGGGCTGGTCTACGGATGGTGGCTGGGCGGACTGCTCTCGTCACTGGGATCGATCGGCGCGGGCATGGCGGCCTACGGGCTCTGTTACCGGCTCGGCCGGCGCGGGGCGCGATGGTTGACGGGAGAAGCGGGGCTCGAGGAAGGCGAGCGCCTTTTCCGTGGCGAACTTGGCGGCTGGCTCGTGGCGCTCTCGCGCTGGATGCCGGTGTTGCCGGAGGTGGTGGCGTGTCTCGCGGGGATGGCGCGCATGCCGTTGCGGCGCTTTTTCCCGGCGCTCTGCGCGGGCAGTGTGCCGATGGGGTTTGTCTATGCCTGGATCGGGCACAGCGGCACGCAGCATCCCCTTTTCGCCCTGGGATTGAGCGCGGGTTTGCCCCCGGTGATCTGGCTGGGCTTCCGGACGATCTACCGGGCGAAGGCGGCAGGTCGGGCAGGGGAGTGCCCGGACGTGGAAGCCGGAAAACAAAGCGGCCTCCCCGGGGCGGAACCCGGGGAGGCCGGTGAAAGGGACGACACGGACGCGACGGGATCGCCCGGAGTCGATCAGAGGCGGCGGTAGTGCTGGAGCATCACCTGCTCGTTGAGCTTCAGGTGGGACTCGACTTCGTGGATGGCGGTGGGCTCGGCTTCGAAGCGGTATTGCACGTAGTAGCCGTGGGTCTGCTTGTCGAAGTTCGGATTGACGAACTGCTTGCGGCCGAGGCGGTCGATCTGCTCGAGGTTGGCACCGTTGCTCTCGAGTTCCTTGGTGATCTTGCCGACCATATCGTCGATGGTTTCATCCTGGCCTTGGAGTTTCAGGATGTAGACTCCTTCGTATTTGCGTTTCATAAGGGTGGGTGGGGTTCCATCCGTCGGGCGGATGTCGCGTGGTCGTGGTTGATTTCAATTCCGCCGGTTGAAACGGTTCATGGCCGCGTCGAGTCCGGAGGAAAGCGCATAATTTACTCCTTCTGCGGCAATTTCGAGGACTTTTTCCATTTCGGCGCGTTCTCCTTCGCTGAATCGTCCGAGAACGTGATCGACGAGGCCCCCGTCGGAGGGGGCGGGGCCGATGCCAAGGCGCAGACGGGGGAAGGCTTCGGTGCCGAGGTACTCGATGAGAGATTTGATGCCGTTGTGGCCGCCCGCGGAGCCTCCGGCACGGAAGCGCAGGCCTCCGGGAGGCAGGGCGGTGTCGTCGTAGACGACGAGCATTTGATCGGGCGTGAGGCGGTGCTGGCGCATGAGCCGGGCGGCCGCGTTGCCGCTCAGGTTCATGAAGGTGAGGGGTTTGGCAAAAACGATGCCATCGCGGCCGGTGGCGGTTTTCGAGCGGAATTTGTGCTCTTTTTCCCATTTCAGGCAGCGCTCTCGGGCAAGCCGGTCGACCAGATCGAATCCGATGTTGTGACGGGTGCCTTCGTATTCGGGGCCGGGATTGCCGAGCCCGACGACGAGGCGGATCCGGGCGGGCCCGTCGTCGACGGGAGCGGGATCGGATTCGGTCCGGGAAAGGAGGCGGTCGAGGAAACTCACACGGGAAGGTCAGGGGACATCGGCCGGGAGTCAAGGCGGACGGGGGGAGGAACGTCGTATGACAACCAAACCGTTGGCCAGCGCGGGGAATCGGGTTTACCCTCGCGACCCCGCCTTGGATGAGTGACCTCGGAACGATCGAAACGCAGTTTGCAACCATTGCCACACCGGAGCAGCCCTTCGTTTTCCGCAGTGGCGAAACGCTCGACCACGTCGAGATCGCCTATGAGACCTATGGCGAACTGAACGAGGAACGGTCGAACGCGATCCTGCTCTTTCACGCTTTTTCCGGCAGCCAGCATGCCGCGGGGATCAATCCCAGTGTGGCGCGCACGCCTTTCTGGACGCAGGAGTGCGTGCCGGGCTGGTGGGAACCCTTCATCGGTCCGGGCAAGGCGCTCGATACGGATCGCTACCACATCATCTGCGCGAACTACGTGGGTGGCTGTTATGGATCGACCGGGCCGTACACGTTGAATCCGGAAACGGGAAAACCTTATGGGCGGGCCTTTCCCCACATCACGATCTCGGACATCGTGCGCAGCCAGGCCCTTCTCCTCGATGTTCTCGGCATTGAAAAACTGCTGGCCGTGGTGGGGCCATCGACAGGAGGTCTCAGCGCGGTGACCTTTGCCACGACCTATCCCGGACGGGTGCGATTGGTCATTCCGATCGCGACCGGCGTGAAGACCACGGTTCTGAACCGGATCATTTTGCTCGAGCAGATTCTGGCGATCGAGAACGATCCAAGATTCCGTGCCGGCGAGTATTACGAGACGGGTCCACCTGAGACGGGCCTCGGACTCGCCCGCATGATCAGCCACAAGACTTTCGTCCATCTCGATGCGATCGAGAACCGGGCGAGCAAGGACGTGGTACATCCCGAGGACCGCTTTTCCTGGTATCAGGCCCACGACCATGTCGAGAGCTACATGTTGCATCAGGGAAAGAAATTCACCGATCGTTTCGACGCGAATACTTATCTCCGGATCTGCGAGGCGTGGAGTCGGTATGATCCTGTCATCGAGGGGCGCGCGAATAGTGCCATGGACCTCTTCGAACGATCTCACGAAGCAGGGCATCAATATTTGGTCTTCAGCATTGATGAAGATTATTGTTTCTATCCTGAGGAGCAGGCGGCGCTTGTCGATTACCTGAAGCGTGCCGGAGTGCCGCATCTTTATTTGACGGTTCATTCTGAGAAGGGCCATGATTCTTTCCTGCTCGAACCAGAGCTCTATACTCCTCACATTCAGGTGATGCTGCGCAACACCTTCGAGGCCCCCCGCTGATTTCAAAGGGTTCCAGTCATCCGCGGAATAAGAAGCAGCGTGATGCGACGCCACTCCACATTCCCACCACACCTCTGCTTGTCTGTAGAAAAAATCAGACTATTTATGTTGAAAATCTTTTGCGAATGGTTCTTGTCCTATAAACTTAAAAGATCGGATATTTTCACCTAAAAGAATGAAACGTATAACAATAGACGGACGTTCCTATTACCACGTCTTTTCCCGCGTCGTTGACCGGCGGAAGGTCTTCGGGCCCGGGGAGAAGGAGATCTTCCGCAAGATCCTCCGCAACCAGGAGGCCTTCAGCGGCGTCCGGGTGGTCACTTACTGCTTCATGCCCAATCACTTCCACCTGCTCCTGGAAGTGCCCGATCG
>JALRFZ010000216.1 GCA_023253615.1 Verrucomicrobiales bacterium
GTCCACGACAACCGCTCGCCGCACTAGCGGTCGAGGCTCCACACGGGGCTGTTGTCGTTATGCTTCGGAGCAGGCTTCTCCTGAGCGACGGGGAGGGACAGGGCGGCGACCAGAGTCGTCCCGACGAGGGAAGCGGTGAGCAGAGGCAGGAAACGGGCGGATTTCATGGAAAGACTTGAGGGTTGGCTATGGTGTAACGCCGACGGCGCGAACTGCACAGCAAAATCTCATCGGATCGCATCACGGTGATGCGCCGCTCGGGGCCACCTCAAGGAGCCATGAGCCATCCGACGAGGTCGCGGAAATCCTCCGGCGTCAGCACGTCGCCGAAGATCGCGGGCATCAGGGAGATGGCGGACACCTCCCGTGAGGCGATCTCACTCTTTAAAACACGGTGAGTCTGTCCGGAGGCGTCGAGCAAGGTGAGGATCCCGCCGCTTTCTCCCGCGACAAATCCGGCGGCGATGCTGGCATCGGCTTTCTTCAAGGTGGTGAGCCGGAAATGGGCATCGACGTTGCGGTTCGGATCGAGGATGTCCTCGGCGAGCCTCGCGAGCCCGCGTGAACCGACTCCGTCGAGCTGGGGACCGATCAGCCCGCCTTCTCCGCCGATGCGATGACAGGCCGCGCAATGGGTGGCAAAAAGAGCACGGCCCCTTTCGGAATCGACGGCGGCCGGATCGAAAGACGCGACCCGGGCGGCGATGAGGGCATCGAGGCGGGCACGCTCTTCGGCGGTAATTTCCAAAGGAGGGGCCGGTGGCGGAGGCGGCAGGAAAGGACGAAGCCGGCCCCGCAGCTCGACAGCGGCAGTGGGGCTGAGCAGGCGCGCGAGCCGGCGGAGCGCATCGTGATTTGCCTCGTGCTTGGCGAAATCCTCGACCGGCAGGGACGTTCCCGTGATCTCCCCGACCGCAATCCAGGCATAGGAGGAACCGGCGTCGCCATCGACCACTTCCAGCCGCACCGCCCGGCCCACGATCCCGGGGAGACGCCATTCGACTCCGACCGCTTGATCCTGGTTCGGGGCGAAGGCGCGCCCCAGGTCGGTGCCGTCCTTGGCATCAACGATCCGGACGAAATTCCGATCATGGTCTTCCTCGCCAGGCTTGCCGCGGTGACCACAGATGAGAAGCGTGAGGCGCTCCGGCATCGTGAAAACGCGCGATCTCACGATGCCGGTGTGTTGTTCGGCTCCCTTCGCGCCACGAATCAAACTGGAAAGCACCGTGATTTCACGACCATTCGGGCCCTTCCGGAGCTGTGTCTCCCAGCCTCCCTTTCCTTCGCTGATCTCCCAGGCTGGAAGAGCGGTGCTCTCGCGGATCTCGAGCAAAGCCGTCGCGACCTTCCCGAGCAGAGCGAGCAATGCCGGATCACGGATGACGCCGTGGCGCTCCTCCACGGCCTCGGCGATTTCGAGAAAGGCGGCGGCGGCGGACTCGGGCGAATCTCCGGCCCGCGCCCCGCCTTCTTTCTCGATGAGCGTTGCGAGGGTGGCATCGTCACCATGCCGCGCGAGATGGCGACGCCGGGAACTTTCACAGTCCGCAGGCAAGTTCTCACCGGCATCGAACCCGAGCAACCACGCCGCACTCTCCGCCGTCGGCACGGCGAGGGCGATCCGGGCGAAATCGGCATCAACGGTCTCTCCGATCCGCGAATAGGCTCCGGGCTGGGACAGGCACTGTTTCGTCGCGATGCGAAGGGCATGTCGCAGGTGGGTATCGTTTTCCGGGGTCGAGGCAAGCGCTTGGCGCAACGCGGGTATGGCATCCACCGCGGGCCGCAGGATCAAAGCCTCCGCGGCTCGCCGCTGTTCCCAGGGATCGATCGAAGCCAGCCCGACGACGGGATCCGCCGGAGCACCGGGCGGTGCGAAAGGGGCCGCGTCTCCCGCTCTTTCCGTTTTCACCACCCGCCAGATCCGGCCGCGCTCGCGGTCCCGTCCCGGATGATCGAGAGGCACCTCGTAGTGACCGATGATGCGATTGTAAAAGTCGGCAATATAAAGAGCGCCGTCTTCGGAGAGCCGCAGATCGACAGGCCGGAACCAGGGATCACTGCTGGTGATGAAATCGGACTTTTCCTCGGCGCGAGGGGTCGTGCCGGTGAAATGGATGCGATCGAGATTCACCCGCGAGGTCACGGGGTTGCCGATGAGGACGTGATCCTCCCATGCTGCGCCCCAGACTCCCCGATCGACGAAAGCGATCCCGGCGATGCCGGTCGAGCCGTGGGTGTGTTCGATCATGGCCGGTCCGAAGCCCAGCCCGTCGTGAGGTTTGCCGAAGCTGGGATACACCGCCCCGGGGATGAGCTGGTAGACAGGGGCGCTGTGGCAATCCGCGCTGTAGAGATTGCCGCGACGATCAAAAGCGAGGCCGAAGGGATTCACTTGTCCCCGCGACCAGATCTCGACCCGCGATCCATCAGGCCGGAAGCGGAAGACATTGCCCGAGTGCAACTCGAGTTCGCTGCCGTCCTTCGCCCGGATCGTGCTCGTGTTGTTGAAACCATGCGTCGCGTAAATCCACCCATCGGCGCCGAGGCGCAGACTCGAGACCATGCCATGAGTGTCCTTTTCATACCCGAGCGGACCGAAGAGCACTTCGCGTAGATCAGCCTTCCCATCCCCATCGGTATCGGCGAAATACCAGAGATTCGGGATGCTCCAGGCGATGCAACCATCGGCATGCTCCGGCCGATGCCAGGGGAGCACACCGGTCGGAATATTGAGGCCGTCGGCAAAGTCGGTCACCCGATCGGCGCGTCCGTCGCCATCCGTGTCTTCGAGGATCT
>JALRFZ010000248.1 GCA_023253615.1 Verrucomicrobiales bacterium
GACCCTCCTCATGAACCTGAAGCTCGGCTTCGCCCTCGATTTCGCGAAGGAAGTCGATCCGGGCGCGGAGTGGAAAGTTTCCGCCGCCTGCGACGTCAAACTGCGCAGCTTCATGCCTCCGGGCGAGGTCCTCGACCTGAAAGCCGAGGTGGAATCGCGTGACGGCGACCTCCTCCGTGTTATCGTGACGACCCGCAAGGGCAAGCGCCTCAACAGCAGCGCGAAATTTGAACTCGTGCGGGTTCCCTGATTTGCCATGGCCTCCTCCCCCAAACGCCGCATCGCCGTGACCGGACTCGGTCTCGTCACTCCCGTCGGCAACGACGTGGACACGACCTGGTCGGCCCTGCTCGCTGGAAAAAGCGGCGCGGCACCGATCACGAATTTCGACGCGAGCGGCTTTTCCACGACCTTCGGCGCCGAGGTGAAGGGCTTCGACCCCGAGGCCGCGATTCCGAACCGGAAGCTGCTGAAATACGCCTCGAAGTCGCACCGCTTCGCCCTCGCCGCCGCCTCGCAGGCCCTCGCCGATGCGGGCATCGCTCCGACCGAGGCCGATTCGCACCGCTGGGGCCTCGCCGTGGGTGCGGGGATGCTCTCGGTCGATTACGAGGATCTCAAGGTGGTGCACCGCCACGCCGCGGCCGATGGAAATTTCAACGCCGACGGACTCATGGATCCCGAGTTTCCGGGCAATCCGCTCGCCTTCTGCCGCTGGCAGGCGAACGCGGGACAGGCGCTCTTGACGAAACAATTCGGCATCCGCGGCTACGCGAGTTCGGTGCACACCGCCTGCGCCTCGGGCGGCCAGGCCATCGGCACGGCCCTGAAGGTGATGCGGCGCGGGCAGTGCGATTTCATGCTCGCGGGAGGGTTCGATTCGATGTTGAACCCTCTAGGCATCTCCGGATTCTGCCTCCTAGGGGCGCTTTCGACGGACAATGACAATCCCTCCGGAGCGAGCCGCCCTTTCGACCTGACCCGGAATGGGTTTGTGTTAGGGGAAGGCGCCGGATTCCTCGTGCTCGAGGACTGGGACCGGGCCGCCGCGCGCGGAGCGAAGATCTACGCGGAACTCGCCGGCGATGGCAACTCGCTCAGCGCCTATCGCATCACCGATTCTCCGCCGGACGGGAATGGCCCGATCCAGGCGATCCACCAGGCCCTCGGCGACGCGGGCATCACGACGGGCGAGGTCGACTACGTGAACGCCCACGGCACCTCGACGCAGATGAACGACCGGAGCGAATGCGCCGCCTTGAAAGCCGTCTTCGCCGATCACATCCCCGAGGTTCGGGTGAGCTCGACGAAAAGCTCGATGGGCCACCTCATCGCCGCCGCCGGAGCGGTCGAGGCGGCGGTCTGCTGTCTCGCGATCCGCGACGGCATTGCCCCGGTCAACGCGAACTACGGCACGCCCGATCCCGATTGTGATGTGAACCTCGTCACCGGTGCGCCGGTGAAGATGAAAATCCGCGCGGCCCTTTCCAATTCCCTCGGCTTCGGCGGATCGAACAGTTCGCTCGTTTTCAGAAATCCGGAGGAGGTGGGATGAAATCACTCTATTTCAGAATTAGGTCCTTGAGAGTGGCATGGGCATCCTGCCCATGCATTCGGCGGCTACGACGAGAGGCCTCCAAGAAGTCGAACTTCACGGATGGTCGGAAGAATCGTGGCGACGTCGGAAAGCGTAGGTGCGCCGTGGGATCCTCGAACGTTCTTTCTGCCTGCATGGGCAGGATGCCCATGCCACAAATCTTTCACACTTCCCTAGATTGATGATCCAGAACGAACCCATCGTTTTCACCGGCAGCGGCATCGTCTGCGGCGCGGGTGGCTCGGTCGCCGAGGTGTGGGAAAAATTGTCGTCCGGAGAGACGGCGGTACGTCCCTTCACCCAGTTCGATCCCGCGAAGTGGCCCGTGCAGGTCGCGTCGGAGGTCCTCCTCTCCGACCGCGAACTCGTCAGCGACCGCAAGCTCCACAAGACGATCTCGCGCACCGACATGTTCGGCATCTACGCCGCCGAGCAAGCCCTCGCCGATTCCGGCCTGCCCGCTCATCGCGACGCCCTGCCGGAAGCCGAGCAATCGGCCTGGAACGACCGCACCGGCCTCGTCGTCGGCACCGGCGGCGGCAATTACAAGAGCAACTACGACTACCTCCCGCTCATGACCGAGGCGGAGGCCTCGTCCGACGGAGCGCTCCATCATTTCGGCAAGGAACTCGGCAACCAGGTCACGCCCATGTGGCTGCTCAAGAATCTGCCGAACAACGTGCTCTGCCACGTCGGCATCCGCGGCCAATACAAGGGCACGAACGCCTGCATCACGAACCAGTGCTCCAGCGGCATTCTTGCCGTGGCCGAGGCGGCTTATCTGATCGAAAACGGCGAGGCCGAGCGCATGGCCGCGGCGGGTCACGATTCGCCCTTCGAGCCCGAGATGGTGTATTACTACCACAAGCTCGGGCTCATGTCCGGCGAGGCTCCGCGTCCCTTCGACGCCTCGCGCGACGGCACTGTCTTCGGTGAAGGCTCCGCCGCCCTTGTGCTCGAAAAAGAAAGCGAAGCGACCGCTCGTGGTGCCAAGGTGATCGGGGAGTTTCTCGGATTCGGCTGCTGCAACGAGGCGACCGGCATCGTCGATCTCGCCGACGACGGCAACGGCGTCTCCCGCGCCATCGAGGAAGCCCTCGCGAACGCGGGAATCACGAAGGAGGAAGTCGGCTTGATCTGCGCCCACGGCAACGGCAACCAGGCCTCGGACCGGACCGAGGCGATGGGCATCCAGCGCGTCTTCGGCGACCAGATCCCGCCCGTGACCGCTTTCAAGTGGTGCTACGGCCACCTCATCGCCGCCTCCGGCATCGCCGACATCGTCATGACGCTCGAGGCCTTGCGGCAAGGGATCGCTCCGGGCGTCGCCACCTGGAAGGAAGTCGATCCCGCGATCGGCGCCTTCCCGGTCTCCTCAACGAACGCAGCGCCGAAAAGCAAGATCGCCCTCGTCATTTGCCGCGGCTTTGGCGGCATGAACGTCGTCGTCGCGGTGCGGGCGAGGGATTGAGTCCGGCCCCATGCGCAACGGCATCGACACCGTCGAAATCTCCCGGATCGAGAAGCTCCTCGCCGATCTCGATCACGAGGGACTGCGCCGTTTCTTCTCCGAGGAGGAACTCGCCGATGCCGGCAATGGGGGTGGACGCGCCCAGAAGCTCGCGGCGCGTTTCGCGGCGAAGGAAGCCTGCTGCAAACTGTTCCCCAAGGAAATCTGCCTCGGCACGATCGAACCCCACGACTTCGCCCTCTCGCGCGACGGCTACGGACAGCCGCACGTCGTGCCGAGCGAGCGCGCCCGCGCCGTGATGAACCGCCACCGCGTCGCCGCGATCTCC
>JALRFZ010000343.1 GCA_023253615.1 Verrucomicrobiales bacterium
CCTTTTCCCCGAGCCAACCCGGCACGAGCCATTCCCCGAACCAGGGCGGCAAGTGAGGCAGCTCGACGAGGGGAATGCGCGCGGTGATCCCGTCGGCGGGGTCCGAGGGATTGTGCAGGTAAACAAGCGGAAACCCGGCCGATCCGTCAGGGGTGGTGATTGTGTCAGGACAATCCTCCGGATAGAGCGGCTCGCGCTGCGGCACGAGGCAATCCTCAAGCGAAAATTCGAGGAAGCCGGGCGGTTGGACCGCGATCCACTTCTCGAACTCCTTCTGCGTGTGGATCGAGGCGGGGAGACGCTCCTCGTAGAAGGCGACGATGCCCGGGGGATGGAGAAGCCCGCCGAGCCGGCGCATCTTGTGCTCGAGCCGCTCCGCCGCGGCCATCGTTTCGCGATTCCGCTCGAGCGCGGTCAAGGGCGCGCGGGTGTTGCCGTTGACGAGGGCTTCGAGGATGAAAACGTCGCGCGAGAGTTTCGCGTCGATAAGGCCGTAGTGGACACGCCGTTTCTCAACCACGGGCAGACCGAAGGCGAGGACGCGCTCCTCCCCATAGACGGCGCCCTGATCGGGGCTCCAGTGCGGATTCGAGTAGCGGTAACGGCAGAGATGCGGCGCGACCTTTTCGAACCAGCCCGGATCGAAGGTGGCTCCATTGCGGGCGTAGAGTTTCGCCGTCTCGACGAGTTCGAAGGCCATGACCCACGCGGGCGCCCCCCCGAAAATGCCGGACCCGGGGAAGAGCCAGAAGGTGGAGTCGCTCGCCCCCTTGTAGCCCTGTCCCTTGCCGCGGAACATGCCAATCTGGCTCGGGATCGCCGCGAGGATGGCGCGATGGAGCGGCTCCGAATAGGTGTCGGCGGGGTCGTCGAGCGGTTTGTTAGGATCGGGCAGCTTCCACTTCATCTCGCGGAGCGTGTCGCGCAGCTCGCGATGGAGGTTCAGCCATTCCTGGGTGCGGCGGTGATTGAGAAAGTGCCTCTGGCAGAACTTGCGGAGTTGGTTCCCCGACTTTCCGCGCGCTTCCTGGATCGCATGCCAGAGGCGGAGCCAGCCGGTGAAGTCGGACCGTTTGTCGCGGAATTTCGCATGGGCCTCGTCGGCGGCCTGCTGCCGGTCGCGGGGTCTTTCGCGCGGGTCCTGCACGGCGAGGGCGCTCGCGACGACGAGTCCCTCGGCGAGGCAGCCTTCCGCATCGGCTCCCACGAGAATGCGCCCGACCCGCGGATCGAGCGGCAGCCGCGCGAGGCTGTGACCCAACCCTGTCATGTGCACCACCCGACCCTGTTTGGTCAGCGCGCCGATTTCCTCGAGGACCCGGTAGGCCTGGGCGACGCGTTTCGGCTGGGGCGGATCGACGAAGGGAAACTCGAGCGGATCGCCGAGCCCGAGGTGCTCCATCTGCAGGACCACGCCCGCGAGGTTGGAACGCAGGATCTCGGGATCGGTGAAGTCGGGACGTTCCTCGAAGTCTTCTTCGGAATAGAGCCTGACACACACCCCTTCGCTGATCCGTCCGCAGCGTCCCCGCCGCTGTCGTGCGCTCGCTTTCGAGACCGGCTCGATGCGGAGCCGCTGGATGCCCGAGCCCGGATCGTGGCGGCTGAGGCGCGCGATGCCCGAGTCGATCACGAAGCGGATCCCGGGAATCGTCAGCGAGGTCTCGGCCACGTTGGTCGCGAGGATGACCCGGCGCTTTGACGCGATCGGACGGAAGACCGCCCCCTGCTCCGCGGCGGCCTGGCGGGCGAAAAGAGGCAGCACGAGGGTGTCGCGATACTTGCGACCTTCGAGCAGCTCCGCGGCCTCGCGGATCTCGCGTTCGCCAGGGAGGAAGACGAGGGTGTCACCGAACCGGTCGATCTCACCGAGCGATTCAAAGGCGCGGCAGACCTGCTCGGCGAGCGATTCGTAATC
>JALRFZ010000306.1 GCA_023253615.1 Verrucomicrobiales bacterium
CGCCAGCCGCATGACCGGCATCGTCAGCCGCGGTGGATCGATCATGGCGAAATGGTGCCTCGCCCATCACCAGGAAAACTTCCTCTACACCCATTGGGACGAGATCTGCGACATCATGGCCGCCTACGACGTGTCCTTCTCCATCGGGGATGGCCTCCGTCCCGGCTCCATCGCCGACGCGAACGACAAGGCCCAGTTCGGCGAACTCGAAGTGCAGGGCGAACTCACCAAACGCGCCTGGGCCAAAGGCGTGCAGGTGATGAACGAAGGCCCGGGACACGTGCCCATGCACCTCATCGAAGAGAACATGGCCAAACAGCTCGAGTGGTGTCACGAGGCCCCCTTCTACACCCTCGGCCCCCTCACCACCGACATTGCCCCCGGCTACGACCACATCACCAGCGGCATCGGCGCCGCCATGATCGGCTGGTATGGCTGCGCCATGCTCTGCTACGTGACGCCGAAGGAGCACCTCGGACTCCCCAACCGCGACGACGTCAAGGCCGGCGTCATCACCTACAAGCTCGCCGCCCACGCCGCCGACCTCGCAAAGGGACATCCCGGTGCCCAGTACCGCGACAACGCCCTCAGCAAGGCCCGATTTGAATTCCGCTGGGAGGATCAGTTCAACCTCGGCCTCGATCCCGAGACCGCCCGGGACTTCCACGACGAAACCCTGCCTCAGGAAGGGGCCAAGAGCGCCCATTTCTGCTCCATGTGCGGCCCGCATTTCTGCAGCATGAAGATCACCGAAGACGTTCGGAAATACGCCGCCGAACAGGGCCTGAGCGAGGAAGAAGCGCTTGCCGCGGGGATGGAGGAGAAGAGCAAGGAGTTCGTCGAGACCGGGGCGGAGGTTTATACGACGGCTTGATGTCATGGTGGTGTATGCGGACATCTGCACCTTGTGCCGCCCCTTTGACGATCAATCCCAACCTCGGATTTGGCTCGAAACCCACGCACTTTGTGTCATTCTCGCCTTGGTTGAACAAGGAGCTCTACACCTCTGTCGTTCGCCGGTACACGACCTTGAGAATGCGCGCAACCCTTCGGGGTTCCGGAGGGGCTGGGTCGAAGGCTGTCTGAATCTTTCGGAGATCCGGATCCCGATCTCTCCGACGACCAAACGGCGTGCTGAAGAACTGGAACAGAACGGACTGAATCCTCTCGATGCTCTTCATGCCGCCTCCGCCGAAGAAGCCGGATGCGACTTTCTCCTCACCTGTGATGACCGGTTTCTGAAGCGTTACCGGGGTTCACTTGCGATCTTGAATCCAGCCGATTTTGTGGTTCGCTACTTCCAGCAATCCGAATGAGCCCTGTTGTTGAATCCGACCAAGATCTGACCGAAGAGGCGTTCGCGATTCTGCGGGAAAGCCTGCCTCCGCACAAGGTCGCGAGGCTCCTTTCGCTTTGGCAGATCGGCAAAGACGATTATGTCTCGACGAGGCTGTCCTTGTTTGAAGGCGAAACCGTCGAGTCCTTGTATGATCAGGCAATCAAGGTAGCGGAAACTTGAAACCCCTCCCAAAAGCCCGGCGCCTCGACTTCATTGACGCCCTGAAATCCCGCTTTGAGGCCCATCCCGGCCGCCACCCGGACCTCGCCTGGGATGCGGTGGAAATCCGGTTGTCCGGACATCCGGATAAACTCTGGTCCCTGCACGAAATGGAACGCACCGGCGGCGAGCCGGATGTGGTCTCGCGGGATGCTTCGACGGGCGCGGTCCAGTTCATCGACTGCTCCCCCCAGACGCCCAAGGGCCGCGTCAGCGTCTGCTACGATCGCGCCGGACTCGAATCCCGGAAAGAACATCGACCCGAGACCTCGGCGGTGGATCTGGCGGCGGAGATGGGCGTCGAACTCTTGACCGAGGCCGACTACCTCGCGCTCCAGACCCTTGGCGAATTCGACACGAAAACTTCGAGTTGGGTCCTTTCCCCGCCGGATGTACGCGAGCTCGGTGGCGCCCTTTACGGCGAAAAACGCTACGGACGCGTTTTCATCGGGCACAACGGGGCGCAATCCTACTACGCGGTGCGCGGCTTCCGGGCTTCGTTGTGGATCTGACGGGGATCGGGCAGTGGCCTGCGTTCCTTTCGCAAAATCCGCGCAGCACGATTGGAAAAGCGGGGGATCTTCCCGGAATGGATCGACGCTGGTTGTGGCTTGCGGCCCTGGTTTGCCTGACGGACGCCCCGGCGGACGAGGCGGCGCCCCCGGCATATGAACCTGCGCGATTTTTCCGCACCCAGATCCTCCCGATTCTCGAGCATCGGTGTTTCGAATGCCATTCGGAGCAGGAAGGTCAGGATGATGGCGGTCTCGTCCTCGATTCCCGCACGGGTTGGGAAAAGGGCGGAGATCACGGGCCGGCGGTGGTGCCCGGGGAACTGGCGAAAAGCCCGCTGATCCGATCGATCCGGAGCCACGACCCGGGTCAGTTGATGCCGCCCGACGATCCCCTCCCGGCCCTGGAAATCGCCTTGCTACAGACCTGGGTGCTTCTCGGGGCGCCGGATCCGCCGTCCTTGAACCCGGCGCATCGCCCAGAGCCGTTTGCCACGGCCGTTGTACAGGGTTAAGTAAGCGATCCGACCCTGTTGGGTCCGGCTCCCGCT
>JALRFZ010000442.1 GCA_023253615.1 Verrucomicrobiales bacterium
GTCTTGAAACTCGAGGACCTGATCGCCAAACGACTCGGAGCCGGCACCCGCGGGGCGCGCGCCCTCGTGCTCGGCGGCCGGGTCGCGGTCGCCGGCGGGATCTGCACCGATCACCGTCGCGAGGTCTCCCGCTTCGAGGAAGTCGTCTGCGATGGTGTGATCGTGCAGCCCGCCAAGGCGCGCCTTTGCCTGATGCTCCACAAACCCGCGGGCATCCTCAGCGCCACCTCCGATCCGGTCCATCGCACCGTGCTGGATCTCATCGATCATCCTGACAAAAACACCCTGCACCTCGCCGGCCGGCTCGATCGCGGCTCCACGGGATTGGTGCTGCTGACGAACGACGGCCGTTGGTCGGAGGCGCTCTCGGATCCGGAGGCGAAGGTCGAGAAAGTCTACCTCGTCGGCACCGACCGTCCCATCCCCGCGGAGGCCGTCGCCCGATTCGCCGAAGGCTTCTGGTTCGCCACCGAGGCACTCGTGACACGTCCCGCCCGGCTCGAAATCCTCGACGATCGCCTCGCCCGCGTCACCCTCGTCGAGGGGCGCTATCACCAGATCAAACGCATGTTCCACCGGCTCGACGGCATCCGGCTCACCGCGCTGCACCGCGAGCGCATCGGCCCGTATGATCTGCCCGGCGATCTCGCTCCGGGACAATGGCGCGCCATCGCCGGATTTGATTGACCTCCGCCCCTTCCCCCCTGAGCGTATCCCGCTTCAACCTTCTTTACCATCCCATCATGAAAAACCTCGCCTTTGTCTGCTCCGCGATGCTCATCCTCACCGGTCTCGTCGGCTATTTCGCCTGGGAGGCGATCGGCGCCACCCAACAATCCTTCACTTCCCTGATCCCCGCCTTTGTCGGTGGATTGATGCTCGTCGGTGCGGTCATCGCCCTGAAAAAGAACATGCTCGGCATGCATATCGCCGTGACGTTCTCGCTCCTCGGTGCCCTCGCCGGACTCGGTCGCCTCGTCCCCGGACTCATCAAGGGCTCGATCAGCTTCGCCGACGCCGCACCGAAGTTGATCCTCGTGATGACGGTCATTTGTCTTTTCTTCACCATCATCGCGGTGCGCTCCTTCATCGCCGCCCGCCGCGCCCGTAGCTGAGGCCGGATCCGGATCGCCCCTTGGATTGAGACACTTCGCGCAAGAATGCCAAAATTTCCGCTTGATAATGAGACTACCTATCATTAATGAAGAGTCTCACATGACCGTTCAAGTCACCCCCACCCCAAAGTCACGCCGCGCCCTCCGGTGCGCTTTGCTGCCCGCCCTGATTGTTTCGGGGATGGGCCTCGCGCAAGCCCAGGACACGGCCACCACCACCGCTCCCGTGATCGATGACACGACGAGCGAACTCGACGCCACCGTCGTCACCTCGTCGCCGGCCGCCCCCGCTGCTCCGACGGTGCGTCCCGCCACGGCTTCCCGCCCGGTCGAAGTCGAGGTCTACGACACGATCGAACCCGAGATCATCACCGGCGGACCGGTGGAGACTTTCTCGCTCCCCGGTTCGGGATACTTCGTGACGAGCCAGGAGATCCGCGAATTCAACTACACGAACCCCAACCGCGTCCTCGCACGCGTCCCCGGCGTCTACGTTCGCGAAGAGGATGGTGCCGGCATGTTCCCGAACATCTCCATCCGCGGCAACGATGGCACCCGCAGCGAGAAGATCACGGTGATGGAGGACGGGATTCTTGCCGCCCCGGCCCCGTATGCCGCTCCTTCGGCTTATTACTTCCCGAACACGGGGCGTATGGCCGGAGTGGAAGTGCTCAAAGGCTCCAGCCAGATCGGCTACGGCCCGAACACGACCGGAGGGGTCATCAACTTCCTTTCCACTCCGATCCCGGAGCACCAGCAGTTTTATCTGCGCTCCACCTACGGCAGTAACGGCAACGGACTCGTCCACAGCCACTACGGAGACACCATCGAGACCGCCTCGGGGAATTTCGGCTACCTCGCCGAGCTCTACTACCGTACTTCGGACGGTTACCGCGATATCGCGCCCGGTCGCGGCATTTCCGGAGGCGACACCGGCTTCTCCTTCATCGAGCCGATGATCAAGCTTTCCTGGGAACCCAATTCGGTGATCGATCAGAAATTCGAGTTCAAATACGGTTACACCGAGGGAGACGCCAACGAGAGCTATCTCGGCCTCACCGACGCGGATGTGAAAGCGGATCCTTACCGTCGCTACGCCGGCAGCTTCCTCGACAACATCACCACCGAACAACATCGCACCTACCTGAAGTATTCCGTTTCACCCACCGACGATCTCGATCTGCGTCTCGCCGGTTACTACAACCAGTTCGAGCGCGATTGGGTCCGCCTCCGCAACGTGAACGGCAACGCCCTCCACACCACCTTGGGGCCCACCGGCAATCCCGCCGATCTCCGGACGCTTGAAGGCTTCGGACCCGGCACTCTCGGCTATCGCAGCAACGCACGATTCTACGAGGCGCAGGGCGTGCAGTTCTCGGGCGATTACCGCTTCGAGACCGGCGCGATCGAGCACACCCTGAACTTCGGGGTGCGCCACCACTCCGATGAGGAACTCCGCTTCCAGGAGAACATCGACGTCATCCTCGCCGGTCCCCGTCTCATTCCCGTGATCAATCCGCTCGGAGCCGGCACGGGCGGTCATCGCCTCGTCGAATCCGACGCGACCGCCTTCTGGCTGCAGGATCAGATCGAACTGGGCCGCCTCACCGTCACTCCCGGCGTGCGCACCGAATTGGTCGACATGGCCTACACCGATTTCACCTCGGATGCGACCAACACGGTCACGGGCGTTGGAAACGGCGACCTCAACTGGTGGCTGGCCAGCGTCGGCCTCAACTACGAACTCGACGATGCGAACTCGCTCCTCGCGGGCGTCCACCAGGGGATCGCCATCCCCGGACCGCGCAACGTGATCGCCGACCGGGTCGTCCCGGAGGAGAGCGTCAGCTATGAGCTCGGAGCCCGTCACCGCGGTGACAATTTCAACGCCGAGATCGTCGGGTTCATCACCGACTTCGAGAAAATCATCAGCACAGGTGCCGGCCTCGGCCTCGAGGGGCTCGCCGTCACCAACGCGGGCACCGCTTCGGTCCACGGGATCGAGGCCCTCGCCAGCTACGATCCTCTCCAAGGGAACGATCTGCGCATGCCCCTCTTCGCCAGCGCGACCTGGACGGATGCCACGCTCGACCAAGCCCTCGTCGCCGGCGGCGGAGAAAACATCTACGGCGACGGAGCCGGCGGCTCGGGCATCCCCGGAGCCGATCTCCCCTACATCCCCGAATGGAAACTCGCCGTCAGTGTCGGTCTCGAGACCGATGTCTGGGGGGTGGAGCTGGCCGCGACCTACGTGAGCGACACCTTCGGCACCGCACTCAATTCGCCCGTTCCCGTTACCTCCTCTCGCCAGGGCGAGATCGACGGCGGCATGATCGTCGACCTCGGTGCCTATTACCAGATCAACGAGACCACCAAACTCATCGGCGGCGTCCACAACCTCTTCGAGGAAGTGATGATCACCAGCCGCATCCCCGAAGGTGCCCGGGTCAACGCTCCGCGCGAATTCTACATCGGTTTTGAAATGCTCTGGGAGCCCGGATTCGTCCCCACCGGCGGCAAATCCGTGGTCTCGAAGTAATCACGACTTTTCCCCTTGGTTTTTTCCACCACGACCCTCATCGCTCCGCTGGCAGGCTTGGTCATTGGCTTGCCGGCGGACGGTGGGGGTCGATCCCTTCCCGCCCATCGGGTTTTTTCCTCCCCTCCATGCCCTCTCCGATTCCCAGAACCATGACCGCCCTCGCCTGGCTAGTCGCGGCCGTCCTCCCGGTGCTCGTGACGGCACAGGAAGCCGCCGCCCCTGCGGCGGTGCAGGCACCGGCCGCCCCCGATCCCGCCCTGCTCCAGAAAAAGACCGGCGAATGGATCCAGACCCGCCGTCTCATCGGCGAAGAGGCCGCCGCCTGGCAGACCGAAAAAGCCACCCTCTCCGACCTGAACGCGATCCGCACGAAGGAATCGGCGCAGCTCGACGAATTCATCCAGGCCGCGCAGACCCGCGTCGCCGAACTCGGCTCGAAGAAGGAAGCCCTCGCCCAAGAGCAGACCGACCTGAAATCCTGGCGCGCCCGGCTCGAAGCCGACCTCGCCAAGCTCGAGGCGGACCTGCGGCCCCTCCTCGTCCGTTTCCCCGCGCCTCTCCGCGAGAAGATCCAGGAGTCCCTCATCCGCCTCGAATCGCCCGAAGCCGATCAGCCCCTGCAAAACCGGGCCCGCGACGTCCTCCTCATCCTGCAAGCCTGTCTGGAATTCCAGAACGCCCTCACGATCGACACCGAGGTGCGCGAGATCGGCGGCGAGCGCCGCGAGGTGGAGATCCTCTATCTCGGCCTCACCCAGGCCTGGTATGTCGATGCCGCCGGCAAACACAGCGGCCATGGGGTG